>JAGDXB010000078.1 GCA_023256215.1 Vulcanisaeta sp.
GCCTAAACTCCTCATCCTCCCTCAACAAACGCAAAAACTCATCACGAAGAGACATGCCTCGCTAATGCATTCTCGCCACAAACGTTAATAAGCCTTTTTATCAGCCTTGATCTTAGAGCTATTTAGTTACGTTAAGTGATAAATAAACATAGGTATTTAGGTACTTGAGTTCCAAGTTATTCGGATCGTACATCCAAAGCGTTGCGAAGACCCTATAATAACCAGTATTGTTTATGCTTAGGTTTATCCCCTGAACCCAGGTCTCATTATTTAACAAAATCCTCTGTAATGTCATTATTGGTGTTGCATTCAGTGGAGGTTCTGTGAGGTTTGTGTTCGTAATGAACACATACACCACAAACCATATGGGTCTCCCCATGCCATTATATACATATATACTCACGTTTATGACCTCACCAGGATACACAACGCTTGGGTATTGACCTATCGTACCGTTGGGCCCCAGGAATGCTATGGCAGCGTATGGCTCAATGGCATACTTACTTATTGCTGGGTAGAAGGAGAAGAACACTAGGAATACCACGACTATGGCGGCTATCACCGCAAGTACCTCCTCATCGAATAATAACGTTGTCGGCTTACCACTACCCTTAACGACCTTATAATGACCCCTAAACCTAAGCATTAACTTACCAATAATCTTCTCCCTCATTAGGTATAGTACGACCAATACGGATATGATGGCCGCAGATATTATGCCGGGCAGTGCCATGTATAATACATTCACGTACAGGGAAGTCCTTAAAGAGCTCACATCCTCAATAACCTTAGTTGCGATAAGCTTTGCACCTGTATAATTACCCTTCTCCATGAGTACTATGGCCTCGTTCAGTAGAGCGACGTCCCTCGTAACGTTAACCCCATTAGCACCTAGGTAAGATACATCCTTATAAGCCGTAAATAATACACCCTGCTGAGCAATCAAATAATAGCCAATAGCTAATAGGGCCATAGATATCGTGACCGCCAATATTAATAGTGCAATTCTCATTATTACTCACCCTAAATCAGTAATTCGGAACCCATACCCAGTTCGGCGGCTGTATATAATTTATCGCTATGGAGTCCCCTGGATCCAAAATAACATACTCACCATTAAGCGACTGTGGCGTTACTGATTGAAATATCGTGTATTGCTGACCAGCCTTTATGACGGTTATTTGGGTTACTGAACCACCATATATGAAGACCATGACGGGGACAGGGTATGTATTCACGGTCGATGACCCACTACTGGGTATTGCCGGTGTTGTTACTGCCGGTGTATAGCCCGCATTAGATTTGGCCACCATCTGTTTGACGCCAGTGTACATGACGGGTGTTGTAGTATTCGTAAAGTAATTATTGATTAACTCAACATAATTACAATTACCTATACTTAAACCCACATTGTAGCCGGACACCTCATTACCCCTAATGATAACGTAGCCCGAGTTCATAACCTCAACACCATTAACCGAGGATGCGGCATTTCCATGTGTAAACGAGTTGTTTATTAATTCAACACTATCAATACCGCTTATTACGTAGGGGTATGAATTCGACGTTGCATTAGCATCCTTGAACTGCGTCATCATTACTACAGCCTTAGCCCCACTGCCTGGCGTTGATGATATGCCCAGGGTACCTGACGATCCACCAGCAACACTACTGCCTACTATGGTTAATTCTGCACCGCTACTCAGTGATACATTTATGGCGTTCTTCATGGAGCCCCTCACACTCACACCACTGATTGTGAACGAGGCATTGCCTATGCTTGCATTGATGCCGTAATTGCCAGTGATACTTACGAACTCAACCACGCTATTTACCAATGAGACGCTGGAGCCTTGGTTATTAATTCCATTAGTGTTGTCCCTAATGAGCGAGCCACTAATCGTAACATTGCTTGAGTTATTTATTTCAATTCCATAATTAGCATTACCCACAACCTCCGAATTTATTAGGAAGACGTCCCTTGAACCGCCAATATAAACCCCGTCATATTCATTACCATTACTTATCAAATCCGTGATTACCACATTGCTTGAATTAACAACCCCAACCCCACCACCATTTAAGGCACTGACATTAAACACCCAAATCGAGTCTCCATTAATCAATAGATTATACGCACCATTACCGTAATTATTGTTTTGGGAATTACCGTCAATCGCCAGGTTCGTGATGACGACGTTTGAGCCGTTCACCTGCACAAGACCGCCAGAACTACTGGATGAAACAACACCATTACCCACAGTAATTATCGCACCCTCCTCACCCTCAACAACCAAAAGACCTGGAGACCCACCACTGGCCGTATTACTAATCGTTATACATGGAAAGGAATTACATATATACACACCACTCTTAATCAAGATCCTACCACCCTTACCGCCTAATTGATTGATGGCGTAGGAAATCGCCGAGCCTGGGTCACTGGATTGATAAATTGTTTGACCGCTCGAATTCATTACGTAGTAATTCCCATTATTGATGAAGATTATATAATCGTAGCCCTGAGGAATGCTCTGTGCCGGGCATGGAGGGCAACTACACGATACACCGCTGGTCGGCGTAGTAGTGGTGGCATTAGCAGGGATTTGCGGGCATTTGGGGCATGGAGGACATCGTACTGTCTCCACACCGAGTTCATAACCAACCAAACCTGCGCCAACAGCGACAGCACCTGCTAAGGCAGCTTCTAAAAGCCTACGTCTAGACTTACTAACATTATCATTAGAGCTCATTTAACTTTAACGTTAATGCGTATTTTAAAACTTTACTTAAATATTTCTAATAATTACATAATTACTTTGGTCATTTTATTGCATTATCACGTTCTCACAAGCTTCTCAATACGAACCCTGGTGTCCTTATACGCAGGTGTTTTGGTTATTGGATTAAGTACTGCCGGTACTAACGCATTGGCCCAAAGCTCTGGGTAATGGAACGTCGTGAATAAAACACCCCTGGGAACCCTACTCGAGACCCTAATCCTAACTATCAACTCATTAATTGGCGATACTAATTTCACAGTTTCACCATCCTCCAAGCCCTCCCTTGCGGCATCCTCTGGATTTATCTCGACAATCGGCCCTCTCCACATTACCTTGAGGATAGGCGATTTAGAGGTCATCGTGGCCGTATGGTACTGCGCCCTCTCTCTACCGATAATTAGTACATATGGGTAGAGACTCTCCGTAACAACGTCAACCCCTCTCCAACTAATAACCCTGAACTTAGCCCTGCCTCTCGGAAAACCATTGGCATAGAGTATTGGCGTGCCGGGACTCTTTTCATTAGGTGCAGGCCATTGAATCCCACCTTCACGCTCAATCCTCTCATGACTCAAACCACCAAATATAGTAGCTACTCTCGAAATTTCTCTCATAATATCGCTACTATTCCTGAAGCCCATATCATAACCAAGTCTCCTAGCCAACTCTGTGAAGATCCACCAATCGGGCTTAGCCTCGCCTGGCGGATCAACAACCTTCCTCGTTAATTGCAGCCTCCTCTCCGTATTCGTGAATGTACCGTAATCCTCAAGAGCCGCAGAGGCGGCCGGTAGTACCACATCGGCATACTCCGCAGTCTCCGTCATGAATATGTCCTGTACAACCAAGAACTCCAGCTTGCTTAATGCCTCGGCGACGGCCTTGCTGTCTGGGTGCGACCTAACGCTATTCTCACCAACTATGTAAAGCATCTTAATCAAGCCCCTCCTAGCCATGTCTATCATTTCTGTACTCCTAAAACCAACAAACGAAGGCAACCTACATCTCCAAACCTCCTCAAAGCGCCTCCTAACCTCTGGGTCCGTAAGCGATTGGTAACCAGGTAACCTACCTGGTGCGCAACCGACATCGGCTCCTCCCTGAACGTTGTTCTGACCCCTGAGCGGCATAAGGCCTGCGCCTGGCTTACCAACGTTGCCGGTTAGTAATGCCAGGTTTATTAGTGCCGATACGTTCTCCGTACCGTTCTCATGCTCAGTAATGCCAAGAGTCCACATAATCATTGACGGCTTCTCAAGCGCATAAAGCCTAGCAACCTCCTTAATAATGTCCTTAGGTATTCTGGTCACATTCTCAGCAAATTCAAGGGTAAATGCGCCAAGACTCCTTATCCAATCCTCGAAGCCCTCAGTATACTTACTAATGAAGTCCTTATCATACCAACCCATGTCAATTATGTACCTGGCCATTGCGGAGAATAGTACGACATCCGTACCAGGCCTAATGAGGAGCTCATACTCGGCGTACCTTGCCAACTCAGTATGTATTGGGTTAACGATTATTAAGTGAGCACCCTGCTTAGCAGCCCTCTTGACGTAGGCCGCTATGACTGGGTGTGTTTCATTCATGTTGGAGCCAACCACTATTATGGTTCTTGAGTTCAACACGTCCCTAATTGGGTTAGTCGCGGCGCCAAAACCAAGTTGTGTGGCTAACGACCATGCTGAGGGTTCATGGCATAGTGTTGCCGATTGATCAATACTGTCAGTACCAATGGCGCACCTCATGAACCTCTGAAATGCATAAATGCTCTCGTTGGTGCTCCTATCACTCATTATACCGCCAATCGCGGCCGGCCCATACTTATTGAGGATCTCCCTAATCTTACTGGCTATTAGGTCTAGGGCCTCATCCCACGTGGCCTCCCTAAATACCTCATGAATAGGCCTACCGTTAAGCGGGCCCTTAGGAATACCGGGCCTCCTGATTAATGGTTTGGTGATTCTCTCAGGACTATTAACGTAGTGATACCCAAACTTACCCTTAACACAGAGCTTACCCTCATTTGCAGGCCCGTAAGCGCCCCTAGCCCAGACAACTCTGCCATCCTTAACCCCATACTCGACTTGACAACCAGTGCCGCAGTACGGACATGTGGTCTCGACAACCTTATCAGCCGGTACCCAACCCTTCTCCATCAAAGCACCAGTTGGGCATGCATCAACGCACGCGCCGCAACTAACACAGCTTGACATACCCATTGAAGTATCGAGGTCAAAGCCAACCCTAGTGCCTGAACCCCTGCCTATTACCGCGATGACATCGTTATTCTGATCAATACCACAGGCAATCACGCATTTCCTACACATTACACAGGCGGATGGATTAAATACTATTGCTGGGTGCGTATCATCAACCTTAACGTCAGGCATTACCGGCGCTGGTTCAAGGCCATACTTAACCGCGTACTCACACACCCTGCACCTCATTTGCTCCTCCTTACTCCTGTGGGTATGATTCTTCAGTAAGAGCCTTAGTAAGGTCTTTCTGGTCTCGATGGCTCTTGCGCTCTCGGTCTCGATCTTCATACCCTCCGATACCTTTGTTATGCATGATGGCATCAACCTACCATTAACCTCAACAACGCATATCCTGCAGGAACCATTTGCGAAGCCCTCGTAGTAGCACAGCGTCGGTATTTCAATGCCATACCTCCTGGCCAGGTTTAGTATTGTCTCTCCCTCAACAGCCTCAACCTCCTTACCGTTTAGGACCACTTTGACCATACCCATCACCTGAAGTGAATGCCAGCCCTACAGACACCCTTTATGTGCTCCTCAAACTCATCCCTAAACTGAGTAAGTGCATCGAGAAACACCTTACCGGCAGACATGCCGAGGCCACATAGTGATGTCTCCATCATAGTCCTCGCTACCGACTCAGCCCACTTAAGGTCTTCCTCACTCGCCTTACCTGCACTAATCCTCTCAAGGACGTCAACCAACTCCTTGGTACCCAACCTACATGGCTCACACCTGCCACATGACTCATGGGAAAAGAACCTCTCAACCTCAAGCATTACGTCGACAATGCACCTATTGTTGGATAAGGCAATGATTACTCCAGGGCCGAGGAAAACCCCGAGCTTTCTCGTCTCCTCAGGTATAAGCCTTACCCTTATCTTTGATGAGTGAACAAGGCCTGAGGAGATCCCACCAACGAAGACGGCCTTAATATCCTCCTTAACCCCCGCCTTCGCTAATAATTCATCAAGACCCACAGTCAGTTTCTCCCTGTAAAGACCCGGCCTATCCACATCGCCAGTAATACAGAAGTACTTCTCAATTACGGCCTCCTTACCCTCATAGTAATTACCGAGGAGTATGGGAACCGCGGCAACAACCTCCACGTTAATCACGGCTGTGGGCTTACCAAACAAACCAGCCTCAGTTGGATCAGGAGGCCTTAACCTAGGCTCACCCCTATTACCTTCAAGTGAGTTTATAAGTGCCGTCTCCTCACCGACGATGTATGGAGAACCAACAAGCGAGACGGTAATGGAAGGCAATTTATTAAGTAAGCCCTTACTCGTTAAATACTGTCCTAACTCGCTGAGTGCCTTCTCAATCATGGCCTTGGCATTTCTGAACCTCTCATTAACCGCAATTATAACCTCATCAACATTGAGGGCAAGCGATAGTAGTAATGCACCTTCAAGCATTTGATGGGTGTTTCTCTCCATTATCAACCTATCTTTAAAGCCGCCAGGCTCACCTTCATGGCCATTGACAATCAAGTACTTAGGCCTATTGGCACTGCTGGCTAGGGTCTTAAACCTACTTAGGGCACCACCACCGAGTAGGCCGACCTTAACGAGCAATTCAAGTATGAAGAGCTTATTATTTTCACTAAGGAATTTCTCAAAGTACTTATAGCCGCCCCTCGTTATGTACCTATCGAGAGGTTCGTATTGAGATTGAACGTAGTCATTCCTTGACTCCTCAATTTCCCTGAACTCATCATTAATGAATGTGTAATACTTATCGCCCATTCTAACCACTGGACCCCTATTGCAATAACCAAGGCAGTACGTGATAGAGTACTTAATACCACGCCTTTCTAATTCCTTAACGGCCTCCCTGGCGCCCTTCAATAGGCATGGAAGGCCCATGCACACCTGAACCTCTGAGTAATCATGAAAGTAGAATGTTGATAACGTCTTAACTGTTGATAGGGGTAGGCCATACTTATCGGCTATTTTCTTAAGCTCATCATCGGATACTATTCTTCTTTCAATTATCTCTTTACTTGCCTCACGTAGTCTTGCCCTATAATCCATGTTAGAAAAACACGTTAAGGCTTTAAAGGTATTTCGGGACCGTAATGTGTAGTGGGTTATTAGGCTTAGTTATTTTGAGTAATTGGGTGTTAAATGCTGGGTTCATGGGTTATTAATGATATGGTTAGGATAGTTAGGATCAATAATTACGCAGACCTCAATAAGGTAATCATTGATTTAAAGCCCGGCGAATGCGCATTATTACTCACTAAGTATGTTGATGATGAATTAAGACACATTGATGGAATAACCACAGTGCTACTAAGGAGCATCAGGGATAAGACCGAGGTTGATTACCTACTCGCCACAGGTAACAAGGTCCTCTGCATATCAATGGATGGATTCGGCCTACTCAGCGAATACGCATTATCAAGGCTTAAATACGTAATAATAACCCACCAACCCTCAGAACTAGACACCAAACTCTTCAGGATACTACTAAACATAACTCAATAACCTACTTATTACCGAGCCATACCCTCTTAACCGTACCTACTCTGTCAAAGTCCTTATCCTCACTTACGATTACGTTAATTCCATTATTTAGCATCACCGCCACATGAATTGCATCAGATGGCTTTAACACGCCTATGTACTTCTTGGCGGTTTCGTACTCATTTAAACCAATGCTAAGAATTTTTACGTAGGGTAATACCACATTATCGAGAAATTTGATGGTATCCTCATACCTGATGCCGTACTTCTTTCTCGAAATATAAATAACCTCATCAAGCACTAAAGCGTCAGTATATAGCATATTACTCCTCATGAGAAGGTCCCTAAAGAATTTAATAACACTTTCCTCACCTGCATTTAAGTATATAAGCACGTTGGCATCTAAAAACATCATATATTTCACTCAAACTCATCCTCCAGGCTTAATCCGCTGAGCTCGCCTAACTTTGGCTTAACACGCACATATTTTTTAATAGTTTCCAGGTGCTCCCTGATTTTTCTATCAAATTCATTAATATCAACATCGAGTGCTAACCTAATTATTATCTCACTATCCTTAACCTTAATCATTAATTCATCACCATCCCTAATACCTAAAGTCTCCCTAATGGCCTTTGGTATCGTAATACGACCCCTCCTCACCCTAACTCGATACTCAGGCATCTCGCTCATAAGCCTCCCTAATTTATTAATTTAAAAATTAAATAAATCTCTCGGAGTATAGGTGTGGCGTATTCTCCGGTACCCTCGAATCCCTCGTTGGATCCATAACATCCTCAAGCGTCACACTCCTCATTATAGGCACCACCTGACGCATTTCATTAAATACAGCCTTCGCGTCATTGCTGAATCCTTTAAGGCTAAAGGCATTGGCTAACTCGAATATTATCTCAAGTCCGGCTTAGCCTTCACCAGGTGGGTCCTTAACCTTATACCTCCACTTGACTAATCTGTCTAGGCTTAGTACGGAGTCTTCTCTCGATCTAAAGCGCAGTCTCGCTCATGGCTATGCCCTGAACCACCAGTAGGTCTAGGTTGCTTAGGTACTCCTCAACCCTACGCCCATTGGGTGACGAGGCGACTGTGTTAAAGCCCATTAGGTACATGCCCTAATACTGCTATCTAATTATACACTGTGTTTGGCTAAGCAACATCCTGAATGCTCTCATGGCGTTGGAATTCCTCGTATTAAGCGTACTTGGCGCCTTCGTGTTTGGTTATGTGCATGATTACTCAGTAATGGTACATTTTATAATACTAGCCCTAATCTACACCGCTGAGGCGCCTGCAAGGTTCCTCAATTCGCCAACGTTAAGTGGATTATTTTCATTATGGCAATTCATAGGTGGTTGGTGGTTAATATACCTGACGATTGCTGTTGTGGTCGATCTAGCCCCTGGGTCTGTCATTACCTGTATGAGAGATTGTAATTGCAGTGATTAAATTCCAAGGAGGTTCGTACTTTAGTTGTTTAGTTAACGCTTATAATGCAGAGGTACACACGATACCTGTGCTAAGTGAGTTAATGAGTAAGTGGGGCATTAAGGAATTTGACTTGGTACGTATTCACCTTAGGGATGGAACGGCATTAGATGGCGTGGTACTGCCTAGGCCTGGCGTTGGTGATCCTAATGTATTGATTTTGAAGCTTGATAATGGCTATAACGTGGGCATTCACGTCAGTAATATTGAGAAGGTGGATGTTAAGGGCCATGTTGAGTCAAAGAGCGCGGTGTCCATACCTATTGGCCAGTTCGTTAAGGCTGAATCAACGGGCCTTCCCAGGGTTAGGCTCGTGGCCACTGGCGGTACAATAATGTCTAAGGTGGATTATAGGACTGGCGCCGTGTATCCAAGCTTTAGTCTTGAGGACCTATACGCCATGTACCCAGAGGTCAGGGGCATAGCGGATATTGAGCTCCTAAACCTAATGGCCATATTTAGTGAGGACATGACGCCGAGAAGGTGGACCGAAATTGCCGAGGCTGCTTACAGGGCATTCCTCGACGGTGTTTCAGGGGTTGTCGTGCTTCACGGCACAGACACCATGCACTATACAGCCGCTGCGTTATCCTTCGCTCTCAGGAATCCCCCAGGCCCAATAGCCCTTGTTGGCTCACAGAGGAGTAGTGATAGGCCGTCTAGTGATGCCTTTGAGAATAAGGCGCCATTTGCAGGTTCTTATGTAGTGATGCATGCGTCAACTAATGACGGGTTAATAGCGGTTCATAAGGGGACTAGGGTTAGGAAGATGCATACGTCTAGGAGGGATACATTTATCAGTATTAATGATAGGCCCGTGGCCTACGTAAACATTGACAAACTCGAGATAGTACTAAACACAAGTAATTACATACCCAGGTCTAGGGTGGAGGATTCCGTATTGATGAATAGGTTCGACGAGAAGACAGCCCTAATTAAGTTCTACCCAGGTATGGACCCAGAAATACTTCACTTCCTAATTGACAGGGGCTATCACGGCATTGTGATTGAAGGAACAGGTTTTGGCCATGTGAGGGAGGAACTACTCGAGCCAATAAGGAGGGCTGTTGATGCTGGAATACCCGTGGTTATTACGAG
>JAGDXB010000068.1 GCA_023256215.1 Vulcanisaeta sp.
GAACCAGCCATTGCGCCATGCATTCCTCGTCTTCTCAGGATCACCAATGTACTCCCTGAAGAGCCATGGAGCCCTAACGGCGATCTCACCAATTGTCTTACCATCCCTAGGAACATCCCTATCCTGCTCATCAACAACGCGCAACTGAACAAGAGGGATCACGATGCCCGTCCTCAGGTAAATCTCATTCTTTTTCTCAGGGGATAAGTCTTTGTATTCAGGCTTTAGATACGCAATAGTTAGTACTGGGGCAGTTTCTGTCAATCCATAACCGCTGATAACGGTCATACCTCTGGCCTGGGCAGCCTTAAGTAGGCCCTCAGGTAACGCCGCACCGCCAACAATGAACTTTAACCTGCTTAAATCATACTTGGGCGAGTCAGGATGAGTAAGGAGGTTATATAGTATTGTTGGGACCCCTGCTGAGAATGTTACGCCTTCCTCATGGATTAATCTAAGTATGTGACCCCAATCATAACGACCAGGGTATACTATTTTCCTACTGCCAATGAGCAGTGATGACCATGGAAAACCCCAAGCATGTACATGGTACATGGGTACTAGGAACATCGTAACATCATCCTGAGTCACATTTATCGGTGGGTTCTTCACGGCTAACGCCGTAGATAATGTATGAAGCACAAGACCTCTATGTGTATGATAACCCCCCTTAGGCAAACCGGTCGTTCCCGACGTAAATAATAACGTGGCTGGCGTCCTTTCGTCTATTTCTGGGAATTCCTTCAGTGGTTCGTGCCTGAGGAGTTCCTCGTACGGTATCGTCTTGACGCCGTAGTCCTGGCTAGGCTGCTTACCCCTATCACTCATATAGATTACGAGCTTTATCGTCTTAATATTGTCGAGAATCGGCTTTATGAATAATTCGAAGTCGTCAATATTTATCATTAAAACATCTGGCTTTGCGATGTTCATTATGTACATTATTTCGTGCGGTGCCAACCTAATGTTTACCGTAAATAACGTAGCGCCTATTGACGGTATTGCATAGAATAAATCAACATACCTAAGAGTGTCCCATTCCATGACCGCAACCTTAGAGCCGAATTCCCACGGCTTGCCTGATTGTAGACCTAAGTCCATTAGTGCTGCAGCTACCCTACGAACCCTATCGGCAAATTGCGTGAAGGTTACGGAAGTCCTGGAACCACCAGGAGGCCAATAAACAACCTCATTATTAGGAAAGGCGTATGAGGCCCAGGTAAGTATTTTATCAACTGTTAATGGGTAATCTCTAAACCCATTAAAGAATCCTTCTTGTTCCGTCATGATTTTATCTTTGTAAATTTTACTTTAAAGTTTTAGCACTAAATAAAATATATTTAGTAGGACTATCTCCTGGGTAAGTATACGTTGCTTCCTGTGGATAATTCCACGGCATCTATAAAGAGCTCTGTGAAAACAGGATGTGAGAATACCCATTCCTTCACCTCATCGAGTGTTAGTCCCTTCCTAATGGCTATTGCTGCCATATTAACGATCTCCGAGGCCCACGGACCAATCATGTGAAAGCCAACAATCCTCTTACTAGCCCTATCAGCCACAATCTTCGTCCAGCCATAAGGCTTGTTATACGCTATTGCCCTGTAATTTATGGCGTTCGGCATTTTGGTAACCACGTACCTTGGGTCATCCTTACCTGCCGTAACCCCTATAGAAGCCACCTCAGGGTCTGAAAACACGACCATGGGTACCAGGTCATAGTCGATCCTCGAATTCAAACCTGCCGCGTTCTC
The DNA here is from genome assembly GCA_023256215.1 of Vulcanisaeta sp. GTDB lineage: Archaea > Thermoproteota > Thermoprotei > Thermoproteales > Thermocladiaceae > Vulcanisaeta. The sequence goes on from JAGDXB010000068.1 coordinate 1,755, forward strand.
TGCAGCTACAATACCCTGAACCTTAGCCACGCTGGCTAGCATGTACCTACCCGTTACATCACCTGCTGCATAGATATTCGGTATGTTTGTTCTTGAATGTTCATCAACCACAATGGCGCCGCTCCTAACCTCAACACCAACACCCTCGAGATTAAGACCCTCAGTATTCGGCACCCTACCAACCGCAACCAAGACCTTATCAACCTTAATAGACTTACCATCGGATAAATGTACAACCTTATTACTTGGATCCACCTCCGTTACAGACGTGTTAACTCTAACATCGATTCCGTACATTTCTCTCATTACTCTATTGGCTAAATAATTACCTAATTCAGAATCCGTAAATGTTGGTAGTAATCTATCCATGATCTCGACGATTATGACCTTAGATCCAAGCTTATGAAGTAATGTCCCTAATTCAACACCTATTGCTCCACCGCCAATAATTAGTACGCTTTCGGGAATTGTGTCAAGAGAGAAGAAGTCATCGCTAGTTATGACAAAGCCACTCCTTAACCCCTCTTCAATGCCTCTTATTGGCGGTATTTTGGGTCTGGAACCCGTCGCTATCAATATACTCCTAGCCTCTATTATTGAATCGCCAATCCTAACGGAGTTCGGAGATCTTAACCTAGCCTCACCAATCAATACCCTAATACCCCAACTCGGGAATACCCTGAATATGTACCACGCAATTATCTGGTTAATTAATTGATCCTTGGCCTTAAACATGGCTTTCATGTCAAGCTTGGCGCTGGTGACTAAACCCTCACTGGGTAGGTACTTAATTAATTCATGATAGTGATCGGCTATGTATAACAACTTCTTCGTTGGTACGCAACCAACATTTACGCAGGTCCCACCCAGCCTATCTCTGTTCTTCTCTATGAGCAGTACCTTAAGCCCTAATTGTGCGGCACGCACGGCGGCGTCAGCACCGGCTGTTCCAGAGCCTATGACTACGAGGTCCCACTTCACGCCTTCAGCCTCTTTGCCTGTGATCTCAACGCTCATTTAGAATCACCCAGTAATGATCTCAGGGTTATCTCAATAGACTTCCTGACAATGACAGTGCACTTTTTCCTTTGCTCAGGTGATACTAGGTCAAACTTAGGATTTAGATCCTTACAATTTGGTGACCCAAACATATTTACGAATTGCCTATAGACATCCGCAACCTTGTTGTGAAGCTCGAGATGATACGCTATGAAGGGCCCGCTCGCTTGCTTATTACCCTTCTCCACATCTATCTTCTTTTTCATGTAAATACTAACGGCAGCTACTGAAGCCCATAGAGCACCACAGAGATGTCCAGAGCCGCTTAAACCACCGGCAAAGCCTATTGATGCCGCCAATAACTCTGGCGATGCCTTAATGTTTAAGGCCTCGAGTAAGGCCACGAATGGCGAGTATGCGCAATTCTCAGTCTCAATAAGCAATTGCGTGGCTCTCTCCTTAGCATTCTTAATTAATTGCTCAAGCTCTTCGCTCCCCACTAGCACCACCCTTTTCCTTCCTCACCTTCTCATCAATCTCCCTAAGGAACCTGTCATATAAATGCCCAATAACTGGTATGGCGCTAAAGTCAACCCTATAGAATATGCTCGGCATTGGTGGGTAAATAATGAAGTTTGTTTTGTTCTGCTCCTTAAGAGCATCAATAAGATCGCCCAGTAGGCTTGCCGGAGTAACAAAGAGCATTTCATAGTCCTCCACATGCCCAACAATTCTATCACCATAACCAGGTAATGCTAGTCTCGGTTTGCCAGTAAGTAGAACCTCGACAACCGCCGTGTCGGATCCAGCCTTACCGCTGGCGCTCAGTGTAACCTTATCACCACTAATATATACGTACGCAGTTACTAACTTCACCATTTGACCCGGTGTTCCATAAATCATCACGACCTGTGGTTCGTAAAAAATATTATCCAGAGGCATTGTTAATAATGCCTTATACTTACCCACTGGCAGCCTTGGTAAACTATTATCAAGCGCCTTACCGGTCTCCTTCGTCCTCGTGTAAAGACCATGGCTAAGACTGCCATCAAGGAAGTAATCAGGCGGTTCAGTAAATCCAAATATTATTATTTCACCGGGGCACGCCATATCCTCTAACGTAGCCACCATGCCCATGCCATAATATCTAGCCGCAGCTGTCATCTGACAAAACGTCAACTTTCTACGGAAATGCCTAAGAGGGCGAAATGCACTAATATTAGCCTCGTCAGGATCCCTATCTAATAATGCAACACCAACAGGCTTTGTTCTAAGCCTAAGTATCTCCATTAAATCATTTGAATAACGTCTATATCTCTCAAGAACTTCCTGAGAACCTACGGCCATTAATAATTAATTATTTTAATAATTTATAAGTAACATAGTTATATAATCTATATACTATTATGATCAATGCGTTAATCCATGAAATGCTTATAAAGCCCTCACTCTAACCGTGATTGATGCCTAGGGTTTTCGATATTGGTAGGGTTTGCGTGAAGGTGGCCGGTAGGGAGGCTGGTAGGAAGTGCGTTATTGTGGATATTAAGGATGAGAACTTCGTAATAATAACAGGGCCCAAATCTCTAACTGGTGTCAAGAGGAGGGCTGTCAACGTAAAGCACATAGAACCGACGGAATACAAGGTAAATATTAAGAAGGGTGCAAGCGATGAGGAGGTCCTTAAAGCCATCGAGGAGGCTAACTTAGTCGATTACATGAAACAAATTGTCAGGCCAAAGCTCTCGATGGTGCCAACACAGCAGTAATCAGCCCGGTTCGTAAGTCATCATTTGATCAAGTTTGAGGCTCACTCATCATTGAGTAAGTAATGCTTATAGTGTCCAAAATTAAAATTAGTTATTGGGTCATGGTTAGTGATTATCAGGGTGTTAAGGCGATGTTAGAGAGTGCTGAGGAGATACTGGGTTATGCTGTCGAGGAGTTTGATAAGGCAGTAAGGGTTAAGGACGTTCTTTTATATAGGAATGCCGCTGATAAGGCGTTCCTTGCGTTAATAATTGCTGTGAATGCCTTCATAGTTGCTAAATTGAATGTAATACCTAAGAATCATAGTGAACGAAGGAAGTTGCTTAGGGAGTTGGGTAGGGAGGACTTAAGGGCGTTATACAGCGACTTAATGCGTACGTTACACGAGGAGGCCTTTTATGAGGGTGTTTATGAGCCTGAGGAGGTTAATTATGCCATTGGCAAGATTAAGGAATTAATCAATGAATTTAAGGCACAGTTATCTTTATAGGAATTCCTTAGCCTCGTCGGGGTCCTTGGCATGTTCTACGGCAATTCTTTCATTTAATTCTACGCCGAGCCCTGGCCTTTTGGGCGGTGTTATGTAACCGTTCTTTATTATCATGCCTTCCTTAACCATGTCGGGCCACCATGGTAAGTCAATGGCATGCCACTCAATCGCTATGAAGTCCCCAATCGTTGATGCCACGTGGGCATTTGCCATAGTACCTATTGGACTTGAAATATTGTGTATTGCCACTGGCACGTAGTATTCCTCGGCTAAGTAAGCAATCTTCTTCATCTCAAGTAATCCACCAAGTCTCTGCACGTCTGGGTGTATTATGTCCGTAGCCTCCTTCTCAATTAACTCCCTAAATTGCGAAAGCCTATACAGCTTCTCACCTGTGGCTATGGGCACAGGCGACTTAAGCCTAACCTCCCTCATGGCATTGATGTTCTCAGGCGGTACTGGATCCTCGAACCAAAAAACATCGTACTTAGCCAACTCCCTGGCTATGGCTATGGCTGTGGGCACACTAAATGCCCAATGCCCATCAATCATTATATCAACATCGTACCTAACGGCATCTCTAACACCACCTATGAATGAGGTTACGAACTTAATAATCCTCATACCGAAGGTTCTATCGAACTCTGTCTCCATAAACTCCTCCGGAACATCAACATCGAACTTTATGTACCTAAACCCCATGTTCATAGCCTCCTTAGCCCTCTTCACGTAATTCTCGACATTGTAAGCAACCTCTGTGCTCGCAAGCTCAACCCACCTCTTACCACCGGTCTCAGCAATACCTGCGCCAGCGTGCAGGTCAGCATACACAGCCACCTTATCCCTGACCTTACCACCAAGCAGCTCATAGATAGGTAGCCCAGTTAACTTGCCTTTCAAGTCCCAAAGCGCCGTCTCTAAACCACTAATGGCATTATTAACGACACCCCACTCGGAATTCGGTACGTGCTTTCTAATGAGCCTAAGCAAATACTCAACATTGACCTCCTTACCCTTAATCAATTCCTCGGCCCTCTTAAGAATCTCCTTAATGCCAGGGCCCCTATGGCACTCCCCATAACCAATAAGCCCATTACTAAGCTCAACCTTAACAATGGGCCACTCAAAATTCCCCATAACTGTAAGAACCTTCACTGACTTAATAACGGGCTCGCTCATACACTGAGGGTTGGCGAGCTATTGTTTAATAAGCTTTTTAGTGCAAGGTAAAGCATTAATTAGGCTTTAACCCTAGTACTAGGGTATGGAGATAAACATAATAGGTTTGATAGATAATACGTATTTAAGGCCGTATGGTTCAACTAGGGAGATAGAGTCCTTAATAGAGGATACTGCTAAATACGGTGCATACTCGATAACCATAAACCCAGTGTTCCTAAGGTATGCCAGGGAGTACATGTCACGTAAGGGCTATAACTTCAAGGTTGTTGCTGTTGTTGATTTTCCATTTGGTGCAGGTACCACTGAGGCTAGGGTTGATGCGATTAAGAGGTTTTCTCAGTATGCTGATGAGCTCGATATCGTGGCTCCCATTGGTTTAGTGAAGAGTGGTTTGTGGGATGAGGTGGAGCATGATTTAAATACCGTTGTTGAGACTGCGCATAGGGAGGGTAAGGTAATAAAGATAATTGTTGAGGATGCCTATACGACTAGGGAGGAGAAGCTGGAGCTCTATAGGATTGTTATGCAGTCTGGGGCCGACTTCATAAAGACTAGTACGGGGTTTGAGGAAAAGGACTATGCTGAGAAGATTGGTAATAAGACAGGGGCTCAGATCGAGAATGTGAGGTTAATGGCAGAGCTTTCACGGAAATATAACCCAAGAATAGGCATTAAGGTTGCTGGCGGTATAAGGACGTACCAACAGGTGCTTGATTTATTAAGAGCAGCCGAAAGAGAGCCGAATCCAGCGAGGTTTAGGGTTGGTACTAGCCATATGCTGAGCATAATTGAAAGCATGAAAGGCACTCACTAATCAATGGCGAGAAAACTTATAAAATGAGTAAAATTGCCAATCCTGAATGTCACAGGAAGGTAATGAAAAAACTGCGGAGGAAGTTCAGGAACAACCACAAACACAACCCCAACTAACCCAACTACCTGAAATAAAGCCTACCCAAGTCAGTGGTACAAGGAAGCTTAGGTGGGGTGTTGCCTATGTTTACTCTAGCTATAATAATACAATAATAATAATTACAGACCTAACAGGTGCCGAAACCGTGGCCAGAGTTAGCGGCGGCCAGGTTGTTAAGGCTGATAGGGATAAGCCGGCTGCCATTAGGGCCTTGGCCAGGGCCGGATTGATAATTGGTAGGATTGAGGACGTGACGCCAATACCTACAGATACCATTAGGCCGCCAGGAGGTCGTCGTGGAAGGAGAGTATAAGCCATCCACATTTTTGTTATTTTGCTTATCATTAACGAAATTAGTTTTAAGTAGTCCTGGTACCACGTGAGATGGATCATGAGTTGTGATGGATTAATTACGGTATTGCTCGGTGGTAAGGAGTTGATGGATGATGCTGAGGCCATACTTAGGGATTTCTTTGGTTCTACGTATAGGTATGCAAGGGCTGTTGTTGATTATGGTGTTGGTTCTGTGGCCTTGGCAATGATTGATAAGGCCAGTGTTGGTGCGGCCGTTTATTATAATATTGGTGTTGGTTCTGTACGGTTATGCGTGATCTACTACATAGCTGTTGTTGAGGGATGTAGGGGTTTGGGTATTGGTAAGGTTTTGATGAGCACAATTGAGGAGGTTTGTGCGGATTCTAATGCCTATATAGCCACTACTTGGTTTGGTAATGAACCTGCCGATAGACTTTACAGGTCTTTGGGTTATGTTGGTTATACGTGGGATGAACTGAGGAGACTTATTGGTAGGAGGGCGGTGGATAGGTTGTTGAAGGCTACGTGTGGTTATGATGATGATATTGCCTACGTGAAGCCTGTGGTTGATGGTGAAGATGTTATCAGTATTCTTAAGCATGTGGTTGAGAGTGGTGGAGATGATGTTGATAGGCTTTGGCGTGAAACGTGCTTAAACGTTTGGTTAAGGATTAGAGGTTTTTCTCGGTGAAGACCGCTGCTAGTGGCTACTTAGTTTTTTAAGTAATAACCATTTATTTTTAAATGAGGAGTATGCCAAAGGGGAGGAAGAAGGTGCAGGAGCAGGAAGTCGAGGAGGAGCAGGAGCCAGTCGAGGAGATTGAGGAAACCAGCAGAGAGGAAAGTAATGATCAAGGCACCACAGTTACTGCTACAGTTACTAGTGGCTATCCGATGATTGATGTTGAGGAGATTGAAGGTGTTGGTAGAGTTACGGCGCAGAAGCTTAGGGAAGCTGGTTATAATACTGCCAGGGATGTTGCCTTCGCAAGCGTTAAGGAATTAGCCGAAATACTTGGTAGTGAGGATAGGGCTAAGCAAATAATAGCTGCTGCGCAGAAGCTCATTGGGTTAACGCCATTCATAACGGCGTACGAGCTTTACGAAAAGAGAAGGGGCATCCGGAGACTTAGTACTGGTGTTAAGTCATTAGATGAGTTGTTGGGTGGTGGTATAGAGACTAAGGCTATTACGGAGCTCGTGGGAGAGTTCGGAAGTGGTAAGACGCAGCTCTGTCATCAACTGAGTGTCATGGTCCAATTACCAGAGGATAAGGGCGGCTTTAGGGCCAAGGCTCTATACGTAGATACAGAAAATACCTTTAGACCTGAGAGGATAATGCAGATAGCTAAGTACAGGGGTTTAGATCCACAGGAGGCGCTTAGGAATATTCTCTATGCAAGGGCGTACAATAGCGATCATCAAATGATGATTATTGATGAAAGTAAGAAGATAATCGAGAAGGAGAACATTGGCTTAATAGTCATTGACTCATTAGTAGCGCACTTCAGAAGCGAGTACCCAGGTAGGGAGAACCTCGCTGAGAGACAACAGAAACTTAATCATCACATAGCCCAGTTATTGAGAATTGCCGATATCTACAACGTGGCTGTTGTTGTTACGAACCAAGTGGTTGCACAGCCGGACGTGTTCTTTGGAAATCCACTTAAGCCAGCCGGCGGTAATGTTATTGCTCATGGAGCCACGTACAGGGTTTGGCTCAGGAAGGGTAAGGAGAATGTTAGGATAGCTAAGATATTCGACAGCCCGTATCATCCAGAGCGTGAGGTCACGTTTAGAATAACCGAGGAGGGCGTCGTTGATTAAAATAAACCTAATGCCATGCGCTATTTTCACGAGTAAAGCTATTTAACTTAGGTAGTCATGAGTATCTTGATAAGGTTTGTAAAGGTTAGGGCTGGTGTATTTAATCCCGCGGTGCCAGAAAGGACTGTGGAAGTTGATGGTATTGTGGTTACTAGTGCAATCTATACGGTGATACGTAGGGACATACTCGAGGAACTTGGCATAAAACCAAGCAGGAAAAGGAGGTTTAAGGCCTTTGGTGGTTATGTAGAGCGTGACGTTGGTGACGTGGGCTTAATGCTCATGGGTGAAAGGAGGATCGTTCCTGTAATATTTGGTGAGACTGAGGATACCATGGTCATTGGTGTAACGGCGCTCGAGATTTTTGGGCTTGAGGTTGACCCAGTCAGGGGTACACTTAAGGAAGCTGAGTTACTGCTCCTTTAGGTGTCGTTTATTCTTTCAATTAGCGAATCTTCATCACCTAAATATCTAATGTCTATCTTCTTCTCAAAACTAATCAACTCAAAGTTCAGACCTAAATCCCTAGCATAACTATAGACCTCCATCAACTCCTCCTTACTCGGTCTCCTAGCCAATTCCCTAAATTCAGGGTTGAACCTCGGTGAATCTGG
>JAGDXB010000035.1:0-2514 GCA_023256215.1 Vulcanisaeta sp.
TTGGAATATCTACGTAACCATTACTACCAACTCCATATTGCATGTTCGCAGTCTTGGACACATCAACACTAGGGATCTTTATAATGCCAGGTTTACTTCCTAGCATAAGCAAGAACCCATGTTAATTGCTTGGTTATTCCTTGGTTTATTAGTGCCTTTTGTGTCTCCTGCACCATTTTCAATGCCCAGTAGTCTCCTCATGACTAATTCACTGTCCACTTACCCCTCTCGTTGACCCTAGCCAGCACGTCCTTAAGGTCGTAGTGCTGAGCCAACGCCTTAACAATCTCCTCAACAGCCTTATACAACTCCTCACTGGCCTGCACCGGATCCTTATCAACCAATTTCCTACCCTCACCCAGGTACTTAACGGCCAACTCAAGCCTAGCCCTAATGGTCATCTCTGGATCGAGCTTTAGTGCATTGCCTAAGGCCATTAAAACCAAGTCCTCAGCATCAAAGTCTCTCCACAGCCTTTTCGTACAGTGTCCTTAGAATTTCGATTGCAACCGTACTCATGTTGAATCTTTACTTAGTAATAATGCGTTAGCTTATTAATCCTTTCATTAGGTGTCCCATCTACCTTATTGATATAGTTGCTATGATGACTGCATACTTAATAATGCCTGAGCTCGGTGATACATCAATCACAATAATTGACGCTCTCACTATCGCAGGTTTTGGTCTGTAGTTTACGTAATTACTTATTCTAATCCTCATTAATCGTTGTTTGTCGCTTCAATGAATAATTGCTGTCTCGCATTGGCAGTAATGGATTGTGGCGCCATACGTATGTTAATCACATGAGCCTGTTTATGGCTCTTCTCACGGCCTCTTTATATAGTGGTGACTGCCAAGCTACGTACTTACCAATGCCCAGTTCCAGGTCTTTCTCTGGCGGTGGTTGATCTATCCATAAATGCTCATCCCTCCACTGCGGTATGTTGATTATTAGGTTTAACTCAATTAGTCTATCCATTAGTGGTATTCCCTCCCTACTCATGAGTATGTCCGGATCATCTAATGCCTTTGTGAGTATCTCCTTATCACTGAGGCTTAATGAGGATATGAATATATCGAGGTTCTTCCTGGTGGTAATCTCCTTCAGTAATTCCTCCACATTCCACCTTAACCTATGGAGGCTTTCCAGAACCCATGGATTACCGCCAGTGATCTCCCAAACCTCCTCGAAGCCCGGCTTCTCACCAGGTAACTGCTCGTAGAGTTGCTTAAAGCCTTCCTTCGTCATGTTCCACATGGTCAGTAGGTTAGCCCACCTGTGGCGACCAATCTCACTCTTTGATGATCCCTCACTCGTTGCTGCTATCGTTATTATTCTCTCGTAGTGCTCCGGCGGATACTCGATTAGATTGAGTAGGGCCTTCACGTACATAGCCGATTCCTTAATACCAATCACTTGGAATACGTCATCGACAATGATGGCTACCTTGCCCCTCGTTGCCTTGATTAATTCGTAGGCTATGTCGTAAGCGATCCAAGCGATCTTGGCAAGGGCGTTTTGCCTAATGGACTCCTCAACAAGCCTGAGGAACCTATCCCTCAAATCCTCAATGCTGAACTCAGCCATAATTAACTTATTGAGTGGATTAACATAAATAACGTCAAAACCCAATTCCCTAAGCAATTCTACTGACTGAAGCAACCAAGCAGTCTTACCACAACCCTCCGGCCCATAAACAACCTGCACCGGGTACGTTCCCCCATCCACCCACTCCTCAACCCTCTTGAGTGCGGAATCCCTATCAGCAAAACTAATCTGAAGATTGGCAAAGTTAAGCCTTATTCTTCTCACGGTATAACCCTCTGGCTTTCTTCTTTTTATCCTTTTTAATTAGTTGGTATTATTATCCGATGGGATCCTTAGGAGTGCCTGGAGGATTTTTATGATGCCTTCCTATTGTATCTGGAATATTGGGTTTCAATGGAGTAACTACGTTAATAACGTGATGAGGAATAACCCACAGCTAATGTCTCGGAGTTGAATCAAATAGCAAACCTGTTACTGCAGGTGCGTAATAACGTGGAGATTCAATATCCATTAAATGTAGTAAGGAGAACAATGTTTTACCGCTATGAAGTAGTGATGAGACTTTTGTCTAGCTTCTGGATTTAATAATTGACGCTTATGCGGTGAGTACCTAAATAGGTAATACCTGGCGTCCAGTTCCGTGATGGTTCTATCGAAGTTAAATATGCCCGTTAAACCAGTAATTAAAGATCGGTGGGAATAGCATCAATAATCACCGCTACTACTTTATTTAAATATTATTAAGTAGCGTAGGGCAGGAAACAAACCTATGGTTCGCCCTTATTAGTGGCTTGGCTTTACTTATATCTATTGAGGATTTTAATCACGGCGTCTAGGTATGGGGTTGAGGGTGAGGTTCCCGATTATGAGAGTATCCTTATAATGGAATTGAGCGAGGGCATTAAGGAGAACCTAAGGAGCACCGACGTTAGTGACTCGGTAATAATTGGGTTAACAACAGTCGA
>JAGDXB010000035.1:2524-9773 GCA_023256215.1 Vulcanisaeta sp.
GAGGCAACAAGCCTAATACCTGGCAAAACGACCGATAGGTTCAGGAGGACCAAGGCATTCCTATTCCTAACTCATTAGCGTGCGTAAACGCTATTAGAGTGTTGATTCGGTGCATTATCCTTTAATCTCCAACCAGACCATGTGGAAATCCCTGCACGGCAGGATCAATGAAGAACTCCGTAGGTTGTCCGAGCTGGCTGTCTCACTATCAATCCCTTATTAATTTAAATTAATGATGATTAGTTGTTCGTGAGTACTTCCTAATTAATTTGTCGTAGTCGATCTTCCTGAGCATTGGGTCGATTAGCCTATACTCTCCCTCCCTGGCCTTCTCAATGAAGTTACTGTAATCTGTCTCTTAATATACTTCGGACTGTAGGTCAAAGAGTACTGAAGGCTCAACATTAGTCCCTATGTAATGACTCAATGGCCTTCCTGAGCCTGTACTCCATTCTCTTTATGTATATTGCCATTGCCGCCATTCCTAGGAATTGCAATCCAATGAGTGTGAGCATGATGGCTACTAGGCCCTTGAGGTAGTACTTAATGCCGTAGAATACGTACCAATAACCAACGTAGGTGCCCAAGGCAAGCCCCGGTATGAGTAGTATGGCGCCTATTAGGAATAGGATTAACATTGGGTTGTACCTGGTGGTTAGTCTCACCATGTCGCTGAATATCCTCAGCCCATCCCTCACGCCAAGCTTCTTCTCACCAATCCTAGGCCTATACTCAATGGGTATCTCCCTAACTACCCTACCTGTACTAATCATGTGAGCGGCTATGTGCGCCTCGATACTGAAGCCCCCAACATCCGCAACAGCATCCCTAAGTGAGTCAACCCTGACTATATACATACCACTAAGCACATCATGAAGCCTCGTGTCGAATAGTAAGTTAAAGATCCAGGTAAGCAGTTTATTACCAAGCCTATAAATGAACCCCTGACTACCAGGTAGTGGTATCCTGACGCCGATAACCTCATCAGCCCTTGTGGTCGTGACCTCCTCAACCATAGTGGGTATGTACTTAGCCGGGTATGAGTAATCACCATCCATGATAAGCATGTATGGCGTATCAACATACTTGAGTGCAGTCCAGATGGCTGCGGCCTTACCCTCACCCACCTGGAGAATAACCTTAACGCCATACTTCATAGCCACATCCACAGTACCATCCTTACTACCACCATCAACAACAAAGATTCTATTTTTAGGTACACCAACACTGATGGCCTCATTGAGGACGAGACCGATGCCCTTAACTTCATCACGTGTGGGTATGATGACGGTCACCATATCCAGCAATTTATCGTTAGTGTCATTGACCATAGTACAATTAATTAATTTAAGGACTACGCACAATTTAAGCGTTACTGTTAAAAATACGTAATTAGGCCCAGGACCTAACAACATTTACAAACTTCTCAATACTCCCAAACCACAGCATTCCATGTTCTTCGTCCCAGCCACATCGAAGAAATTCGAGGAAACAAGGCAGGCCTCACTATCGGGTTCACTGACGAACTCAAGGAATACCCTGTAAATCACTGGGCTCGGCTTATAGGCCCTGGTTCTCTCCCCCTGAATAAGCCAATTGAACAGGTCTGCGAGATCCCACCTAGTCAGTAGTGGTTTAACCATGTCCTCATCACCATTGGTTTAAGGTATATATCCTAACCCTACCCACCAGATCCCTAAGCAGGTAATCATCGCTGAATGGTTCGAGTTCCTCCCAATAATTCATGAGTTCGTCGACGGCCTTACCAATCCTGTGCTGGGTCAGGGCATACTCAAGGGTCATCCTAGTCACCTCCCTGAAGCTAAGCCGCCTCTCATTATGGTTAGGAGCCAGGTATGCCCCCAGCCACTTCCTTCTCCACAACTCAACAAAACCCTGATCACTTAACCTCCTACCAATGCTGCCAACATCGAATAAGGTACCATAAGCATCAAAGGCTAAAACCCACATATGCGGCATCATGGAATTAACCTAAATAACTAAATTAATAGGTTCGCTATATAGCTAAAACAGATAGAAAAGTTTAAATTATACATTCTTAAAAGTAAATTACGAAAGAAATCAAATCTATTGCAAGGGCAATATCTAAGGGTGGTGTAATACTACTGGGAGCTGGTGTGTCGTCCGAGCTGGGTTATCCCACAAATCAGGAGCTTGCTCAAGAAATTGCGCGAGAACTTGGTCTAGAGAATGAAGTAAAGAAGATATCCAGTGAATTGACTCTTTCCTCACTCGCAGAGACATATAATGAGAAAAGGAGGGAGATTATTAGGGAGATTCGCTTAATACTCAGTAAGTGCGAGGAGAATGCTGGGAATAAGAGACTTACAGCTTCTAATCCCTACTTTCTACTTGCCATGATAATTAGGGCACTAATTAGGTCGGGAGATGAGGAGTCTAGGTTTTACATACTCACCACAAACTTTGATAGAGAACTCGAGCTGGCCATGGGGGCATTATCCTTCATGCCATGGGATTATGTGATTTACCGATCAAAGGATGACCTAAGCCGCGAACATAAGGTGGAGGTGTATAAGGTTCATGGGGACTACATGGAGGAGAAGAATGGAAGAGATACCTTGATTCTCACAAATAATGATGAGGAGCTTTACAAGAAGGATAGAGAGGCATTGTATGAAAATGTAAGGGCTTTTCTTGAGCGAGGAATGCCATTGATAGTGATTGGTCATGGATGGACAGACAAGGACATAGTTAGACTTTACAGAGAAGCGAAGAATAGGGGTAAGGCAGGACCTGCATACTTCATTAATATCGTCACTCAAGAGGAAAGAGAACTCGAGGACTTTACTCCATTGAGGATGAGCGCTGGAGACTTCATGAGAGAACTCGCTGATGAGCTAAGGTCCTTAGGCTACGATATTCCAGACTTCGATTTAGGAATTATGGTAAGCTTTGATAAAGACCTAAAGGATGCATTAAGTAGGTCAAGCCAGGTCTTTCTGACTGGTCACTCCTCGACTGGGAAAACATTGGCGGTGCTGAGGATATTTGCGGAGGAAGGTAAGGCAATCGAGGGATATAGGCACATAGAACTGCCGAAGAGTTCCATGGATTCGAGAAAATGGTTTGAATTACGTGATTACATTAACAAAACTAAGGAGCGTCTAATTATTGAGGGAACTGAATACCAATTACATTATCTCTTTAACCCAGGTAGCATGAATGAATCGAAGGAAGACTGGGTAAAGCGCATTAAGGGTTTCTTCATGCAAAATAAGGAACCAAGACTTAGTATACCGAGGGAGGGTGTCCTCGTTAAAGCCCATTTAACTCGTGAAGACGCTGAGAGAATCTTTAACTACTACATTGAGAGGGAGCACGTTACTGTCGAGAATCAAGGACTCAAGGAGAAATTGATATCCATAGCCAGTTGGGAGGGAGATGAGTGGGTATTCTTTCCCTCCCTCCTTAAGAGGTTAATTAGGAAGCACTTGAAGAGTGACTCAATTGATGTAACTAATGAGGAGTATAAGCTTAGGGAGTTGGAGTTGGTTGAGGAGAGACACCGTAAGGTGGAGGAGATCCTAATTGGAGAGTTCGGGGTAGCTACGACTGTGAAACTTATTGAATTAGTTCCTGGTGTTCTTGATTTACTTGCCCCACTTCCCCTCGCTCTGGCAGGTTCTGTGATAATGGGTATGATCGGCGTTATCTACTTCTACCACCATGATAGGGAGTCTACCTTTGATAAAATAATTAAGCTCCTATCTCATTGGCGGGAATTACCAGAGGAGAAAAGGAGATTTATTTGCGAGAAACTTGATGAGAAGTTCCTTCTACCTCCTGGGAGCAGTTATGATTTCCTACTGAATTGGTTTGAACCAGGCGAGACTATTAGGAGAAAACTGGAGGAGATCTTTACGTCTGATTTTGTGAGGAGTATTAATGACTTGGTGAACCAGAATGAGGCGCTTAGAGGTATTATTGAGAAATTCCAGGAAAGACTGGATGAACTAGAGAATAGGGTTGTGAAGTTGGAGGAGGAGTTGAAGGAAGTAAGGAAAGAGCTCAAGAGACTGGGTGAAAAGGCGGATAGACTTAAAAAGGAGATTGAACAACTTAAGGTACAAACTAAGGGCTTTAAGGTATACAGACTGGGTGATATTGAGAACGGCTTACTTTACACTAATGTTAGGCTTATTGGTAATGACCTTGGCGTAATATCCAAGGCATATGCACATATTGAAACTAATATCGTTAAGGCTGGAGCATTCAATAATTACCTCAATGATTTAATCAACACGTTAAAGAGTAGGCCCATAGCTCTAATAGGCCCTAGGGGCATTGGTAAGTCAACATTAGCAGCCTACACTATTTGGAGTTTGATCAGGGAGGGTGATTACTACGGTGTTGTTAAGATTAAGGAACTTAAGGATGTGAATGATGAACTTGCCCTCGAGAACTTCCTGGAGAAGTATAGGAGGGAGTTTATGAATGACCTTGGTAAATTAATAATACTGTATGACCCATCAACAACAGAGACCTACACGGCACCAGGGGTTAAAATCAATATTATACCTGTTGAAGAGACTATAAGGCAATTAATGACATTAACCGATAGGTTAGGCGAGCTCAATGTAACTCTCGTCATAGTAATACCAAGCGATTTATATGACGCACTAAGTGAAGAAATTAGGGAGCTACTTAGTAATTACGTTATTAATATTAATTTGAAGGATGAGGAATTCCTGAAAGCCGTAACCGGAGGGTACTCAGGGTGTAGCATTAATGGTGTCAAGATAAGTGAATTAGTCGATAAAATCCTTAAATTTAACGAAGGCTATACTCTCATTGCTAGGCTTGTTGGTGAGTTATTGAGGATGAGTAAGTGCGTAACTACTAATGTTGAGAAAATGCTTGAGAATGTTAAGGGAAATGCACTATCGTTCATTATTCATTGGATCAACGACTATCTTGGCAGCTTGCCCATTACTAGGATCTCTGAGATACTGACTATTAGGGAACCGTTTAAGGCTGAACTAAGGTCTGGCTATTACGTAGTCACGCCATATCTCATTGAGGTGCTCCTAGCATTAGGCCATAGGGATGAATTAAATAGGGAGAATTTAGAGATGCTTAGGGAGAGAGCTAATTGGTTGGCTATTAGGCATGATGATCTCGTTGAGAATGCAATAACAATAATTGTGAAGGCCGCGAGGGGGGAGGAGATTAGGGGCACTGAGTACTTAAGGGATGCGTTAGGGCCATGGAGGGATTATGGCAAGAAAGAGATTAAGATCGATAAAACTCATGTCATTAAGTACCTCCTTAAATATTACAATAATGAGCTAAGAAACGTTTTCTCTGGAATAAGTGATGACTGCTGGAATTCATTAATGCTCATACTTGGTGCTGCATGGGGTGCGTATCCACTAAGTCTAGTCATTAAGGGTTATGAGGAAATTAATGAGTCAATGCCCATGGTTGAGTCGGCGGTGAGGTTCCTAAATAGTGTTGAAAAGGTCAATAATTGTAATGCGACTAAATTATTGATAATTAACGACGAAACACCACCACTCACCCGCGAATTACTTCTCATGGTGAAAGACACCAACAACCCAATCCTTAACGCACTGGCTGAAGGTAAAAGCAGTGATATTGAGACTGCCTTAGGTGAATCTATGAAAATTATCGAGGAATATAGGGAGAAAGGAAGGGAGAACTTAAATCCACTTGAGAGTCTTCATGTACTCGGTCTGGTTATTAACACGGCTTATGCCATGAGGAATGGAATTAATGGTTATGCGGGTAATAATTACCTTGGGGTTAAGGTATTCGACATGACTGAACTAGCAATAGAACAAGTTAGAGAACCAGATGCAATAATTGACACAATTAATTTATTGAGTAGTTTAAGGGACTCATCACTTAATCACTGGGCATCAGTACTTGGTAGAACGACTAATGCATTAGTCGATAATGAGGATCAACTACGTGAGTTAGTTTTGTTAGTGGATGACTTATGGGATAGGCGTAGTAGACTTAGTGATTGGGGTAGGGCATATCTAATGGGAGCTAGGGCGAATACCCTGAGTGTTAGGAGTACCAAGGAAGAGACTTGTAAGGTCTTTAACGAGCTCTTGAATACCATTAATGAAATTAAGAGTAAGGTCCTCAGGATAATAGTTAACGCAGATGTCTATTGGAGACTTGCTGAATCCGGCACTGACTGTGGTGTTGATCTTAAAGCCGGGTTAGACTATACCGAAAGGAAGCTTAAGAAGGTTAATCAAGTTGACTGGTTCAGGGATGAACAGCTCATTGAGTACCTAAGGCATTATGGCCTTAGGAGGTCTGAGAATGCCTTAATGGATTTAATAAGTGTGGAACTATCGGGACTTTATCATGCTGTGGGCAGGGTAAGTATGTATAAGGGTGAATTAGTTAAGGCTATGGAAGCCTTTAAGAAATCCAGGAAGATCGATGAGGAACTCAGGGAATGGGATAATTACATTACGGCATATGGCTATATCGTTAGGACTAAGGCAATTAAGGCCGGCAACATCAGAGAGCTTATTGAGATTAGTAAGGAATTTGAAGAGATTTACAAGGAGGCTGTGGAGAGACTGAGACCAACGGTTAGTGAATTAACAACGCATGCACGTTCATTGGCTAGATACTTGGTTCACCTTGGCATTACCAATGATGGAACTAGGGTTGAGGAATTAATGAGAAAGGATGGCTGGATACTCAAATACGTACCAGATACTGACGTAGCCACTAGGCTCCTTCTAAATTGGCTTGGGGTTCATGTCACGAAATCAAGCGTTAAGGAAATACTGAATGCAATAAGGGAGGATCTAATACCCATGTATATACCTGCTTTAAAAAGGGTATTGGGCATTAGGGTTAATTGCAGCGATGAGTGTGATAAATTCACGGACCCTAATGATACCGAGTCATGCAAATCAGCATGCTTAATAGCTGAGGGAGATAGGAACGCATCTAACGAGTTAATAAATAGCCTTGATCCTGAGTTTAGGTTCCTACTTGATTACGGTCCTATGGCACTTATTCAAGCCACTACGCCGAAAGACTCACGCGCATCCTTTATCCTGACCTTAAATGCCCTAGTCAATAATGATTACGAATCAGCAAAGGCCATAGCAATGGTTAGTGAACGTACATATGATACTCCTATTCTTCACAGGCTCTTTGGTGAACTTCACAAAGCCATTGAGAGAAATAACAAGAACATTATTGAGCT
>JAGDXB010000051.1 GCA_023256215.1 Vulcanisaeta sp.
ATAGTAATGAGCATTTGATTTTCCTGAGTTCTGGTGACGTTGTGTTTCAGGCTGACTATAGGGATATGGTTGAGGCTAGGCTTGTTGTTCCTGTTAGGCACTTTAGGATTTACGTTGACTTAACGCCTGAGGAGAGGAGGAGCTATGAGAGGGCTGGTGATAATGCGATTGTCCTGAGGAACATAGCCAGTATGGCCAGTGCCAAAATTAATATTGCTAAGGATATTGTGAAGGCGGAGGTTGGCATTGGTAGTAAGATTATCGTCTTTACACAATTCATAAAGCAGGCCGAGGAATTATACAGGGTCCTTAAGGAGGAGCTAGGGCCTATCGTCGCGTTAATAACCTCTAAGACAAGCGACAGAGACTCAATATTCAAGGCCTTTGCAAGGGGAACCTATAGGGTTATCGTGGCGACCACCGTACTCGACGAGGGTATCGATGTTCCCGACGCCGATGTGGCGATAGTACTATCGGGCACGGGCTCCCAGAGACAAATGATTCAGAGGGTTGGCCGTGTTGTTAGGGCTGGTGAGGGTAAGGTCGAGGCTCGGGTTTACGAGGTGGTGACGAGGAATACCATTGAGGAGGCCTTAAGTGAGGAGAGGCACGTTAAGAATGAGGTGATGGAGGTGGAGTGTAGGAGATACCTGGCTGATGAGGTGAAACGATTAATCAACCATGTCGTCAGTAGTACATCACTGTTTAAATCATTATAAATCATTGGCAAGGCATTTCTACATTGGTGGCTTATATATCCTGAAGCATATTACTTAATGTGAAGTTCCTTGAGGAGTTAATGAACATATTATTTCAGGAGTATGGTGGGTTATTACTGACGCTAGTCTCTATTGCCTTATCTATAATAGCAATGGTTGTTTTTATGGACATTGTAAAAAACAACATAATACTCATTAAGAAGCTGGAGGTCCTTATACGTGAAATTAATGGGGTGATTAAATGATTAGGTACGTTATCACGGCAATACTAATAATAATGGTGCTCATTGTGATCATTGTAATGATGAGTTACGTATTAAACACACTATATCTTGTGAACTCCATTAGTAATTACACGGTGGTGATAATCAATGGTAGTGGTAGACTCCTTAGTATTCCCTGATCTAGTGATAACGATGATCCTCATAATCATAATATTACTACTGATTGTTTACGTAACGAACCAACTCATTGAACTGTCAATGATTGATTATAAAGCGTCAATGGGAACATACCTCTTCCTTAAGTGTCAACTAGGTAATTTTACGATACACCTTAATCACGTAATAATTACTAACGGAACCTCATCGAGCAACTACTTATTGATATGCCCACAGTTGGTAGTTAACGGCTCCCAAATAGGTGCTAAAGTATACACTGCGTATGTAAAGTGGTGATGAATTATGATCTATAAATCGTTACTACCCATCATAATAACATTGTTAATAACCATGGCGATGCTCAATTACTTAATAAGCCATGTAGGGAACGAGGAAGTAAAGGCATTGGAGGTGGAGAACGAGTACTTATTAACGATAAATGTATTTAAACAATTAAACAATACGGTACCGAAAATATTCCAGGCCAAAGCCTGCCTATTAATATCCAACCCAATTAATTACACATGTAACGTAATTGCCAGTAACATTACTGGGATAATCATGAATGCACTAGGTATAATTAGTAATGAAAGCTCTGGCGTTGTTAGGTATGAGGTTGTTGATTATGTAATTTACGGCATAAATAACGAAACCATATATTACGTAACCATCAAAGCACTAACGCCTATGGGCGATACCACGGGTATTGTGGGTTACACATATCCCTTTAACTTATGTTATTATTCGCAATTCATTAAGGAATTGATGAATACATTAAATGCCAACTTTACGATTGATGTTGAAAACATAACGGTTGTGCAGAGCAGCTTAGGCAATGAAATAATCAACAGAGTAAAGTCTCTTATTGGTACTAGCAGTATCAATATTACGATTAATATCTATTATGTGGGTGTCTTTAGGATGATCAATCGATCGATCAATCGTACAACTTATTTAGGGCAGGTTAGCTATACGGCGCGTATCTCGCCAAATAATGTCCATACCTGCAATGAAATAACAACATTGGCCGGTGCCTTTTATGTAACAGCGGTGGTGAATAGGTATGTGAATAATACGTACTATTTCTCAATAAATGGAGCCATAAACATAAATAGCATGGTAATTAACGATAAAACAAGGTAGGTAACCAGTTGAAATTAAGTAGTTATTTATTTAAATGGATTTGAAATGATGACCTTGTGATTAGCGAGATTGTTGGTTTTGATGTAAGGAGTATATTAGTTATAGGCATCGGGGGAGGGGGTGATGTGGTGGGTTCTTCGATCACGTATGACCTGGCAATCAACGAGGGCATAAATGCAACGCTTGGTGCTGTGCTTTGGGAGAGGTATGTGGTAGATGTGGTACCTGGCCCAATAAGAATTCAGGAGCTTAGGAATGCAGAAATTATTGGTAATTACTTAGCAATCGTTAATGAGAACACGTACGCAATCAGGGAGGGTAGGTACGTCGTTCCTCAAATAGCCAATGTGCTCAGTGTGATAAAGGATGATGGTTTAGGAATAAGCATATCTGGCCCCGTAACGGCCATAGCTAGGGAATTGACTGACTATGTAAATAAGTATGGGGTTGATGCAATAGTAGGCATTGATGTTGGTGGCGATGTGCTTGCCCTAGGCAATGAGGATGGTCTATACAGCCCACTTGCTGATAGTTATTCCGTGGCGATTCTCGCAAAAACCCAGGAATACACTGGCGTCCCAGTGATACTCGGCATAACGGGCCCCGGGGTTGATGGTGAGTTAGATAGGGATTATGTACTGATGAGAATCAGCCAATTAGCTAGTAAGGGAGCCTTACTTGGTGCTTATGGCCCAACACGTACAGACATATCCCTACTTGAAGACATACTTACTAAGGCTGTCACTGAGGCAAGTAGGTTAGTTTATAAGGCCGCTAAGGGAGCCTATGGAGGCGCCAGCATACGTGGGAGTACAAGAGCCGTAAAGCTGGATGTATCGTCTTCACTGACCTACTACCTAGATCTTAAGAGGGCGATGTCTGATTTACCAATAGCGAATCTTCTAATTGATGCAAAGGATCCCTGGGATGCGATGAGGATACTTAACGATAAAGGGATAATGACTGAACTAAACTTTGAGGAGGAGGTCTATAAGTACTATAAGGCTAAATCAAGAATACCAAGCCCTGAGGAGGCGTATTCAATGATTATGGAAATAAAGAACAGACTGAAATTGACACCACTGGCTAAGCACTGATTAGCCGCATGCTCAGACGGCGGTACTCATCAGTATTACAGCTAAGGGCGTGCTCATCACAGCATATAATTAGGCCTTTGATGAGGGCTAATAAGGGTTACACCGTGAAGACAAAACTATTAATCACCTGCCTCCTCATAGAAGAGTGCGTAATCCTTCTCAGCCTCTCTCATTAATTGTAATTGTGCTATTCTCTCCTCAGCCTTCCTATACATATTGGCGAATTCCATAATCCTGGTCGCAACATCTTCCGCCTTATTGAAGCTAATGGGGCTATATAGATACTTCCTCCTATCATTACCCTTAATACTAACAACATAGCCCTCGACGATGCCCGACGTAGGTATCTTGCCCAAATCGCCACCCTCACCCCTAATGAGGAATACGTAGCCTTTTCGTGACCCATCATTGAATGTAATCCTGACAAGGACAAGGGCTATATGAAACTCTCTGAGTATGTTTGTAATAACATCCCTATATCTCTCATATTCACGAACATAGGGTAACCTCTCAACGAGTGTTATGTCATCCCTACTGAGGTCATTGAGTAGTTCATTAAGCATGTCCATAACATTCCTACCTGTGTTTAGAACCTCCATCGAAATAATAGATCACTAACTAAAATAAGCATTACCCAGAGTGCCATGAAGAGGAACAAAAATATTAAGTACTAAGGATTACTTACTTGATGGGCGAGGTTAGTAAACGTGTCTATGAAATACATGGGAGGGTTATGAACGAGTTCATGGGCAGTAAGTGCTATGACATCGATGAAACACTGGTACTAGACTGTATAAAGGATGCCTTAACAGACATTGGTTTAAGCGTTAAGGACATCACACTCTTCGATTTAGATGGTAATGTCACCCAGGAATTTAGTAATGCAAGGTATGTGAGGGTTACGACCACGAGCAAGGAGGTCAATGGTGAGCAAATATTCACGTTTGCCCTAATAAAAATTAGAAATAAGTATAGGGTCCTTTACCTGCAATCAGCTTTAAAAGAATGATGAATTTTTAATTTATGCAATGGCGGATTTTAATTTAAGGTATAGCCTTATGCGGATGATTCCGCTAGTCTATCTAGCAGCTGTATTCTCTTTGCGGGATGTGGGTGCGTCATAAATAATTCCTCCCAAATCGATGGTTTATAGTGTCTCCAATAATCAATCAGGGAATCGACATTACCCTCAATATACTCAACATTGACTGGAGGAGCGAAGAATAGCATCCTTAGGGTACCGTTGGTAGTCCTCTTCACGATGTTTGGATCCATATAAAGTGTTATCTTGGCAAGGGCCCTCTGTAGGTTGTGGGCGCCATTCTCCACTGTTAAAGCACCGTTTATATCGGCATACGCCTCCCTGAGCCTATTTATGTATAGCACGAAAAGCTGGAACAGAAAGCTCACAGCAAGAAGGACCAGACCTATCAGAAGTAGTAATCCACCGCCATTATTCCTACCCTCAGACCAACCACCCCACATACCGCCCCACCAAAGTGACCAACCAAGCCAATAGATAACTGTTGGCAATAAGCCAATAGCCATCAGTACCTCCACATCTCTATGCCTGAGGTGGCCGATCTCATGCCCAAGAACGGCCTTCAACTCATTGGGTTTCAGGATCTTCAATAATGGTAATGTTATGGCAACCCTCTTACCAGCCACTGGACTGCCATAAGCAAACGCGTTGGGGAATGGCACATCAGCAATGTAGACCTTGGGAACACTCTTAAAGCCGTTAGCCCTTGCAACATCGGCAACCATATCATAGACCCAACCATACGTAGGGTCATCAGGCCTAACCTCATGGGCTCTATACATGGCATTTATCAGGAATGGACCTATCAACCATTGAAACAGCGTTAGGAAGAACGCCATGACGATGAGGCTTGTGACGAGGGCGATGCCCGTTATTGACCCATTGGTTAACCACCACATGATGCCGTACGTAAATGCAGCACCAAGGAGTAGTATTGCTATTATCGCCAAAGCCATCTTCAACCTAAACACTAGCAATGCAGTGTTCATACCGAGACAAAGAAAGACGAAACCCAATTTAAATCTATCTCACGAATGCTCATGCAGTCCCAATTATGAACCTCGCATCGGCCGCATATGCTCCCTTACCACGCTCAAGAACAATGACGGGGTTGAGATCAGCCTCAACAATATTTGGGTTTTCCGATAATAGCTCCGAAAACCTAGTTATTATGTACACAACCGCCTCCTCGTCTCTCACGGGCATGTTCCTATAACCATTAAAGAGCCTATAGCCCTTAATCTCCCTAATCATAGCCCTAGCGTCCTCCTCAGTAACGGGGACTATTCTAAAGCTAACATCCTGGAGTACCTCAACCATTACACCGCCAAGCCCAAAGGCTATTACATGGCCAAATATTGGGTCCTTCGTTGCGCCAACGATCGTCTCTAAACCCTCGGGGACCATTCTCTGTAGTAAGAATCCACTGACCCTTGCATATGGCGCCTTCTCCCTAATATTAATCCTAATCCTCTCGCACGCACTTCTTAGCTCATCATCGTTGTTTATGTTTAGAATTACACCGCCAACATCGGACTTATGAATAATGTCGGGAGAAACAACCTTAAGTGCTACGGGGTACCCTATATCCTTAACAACCTTAAGTGCCTCATTAACGTCCTGAACGAGGGCAAAGTCAGGCACTGGTATATTGTATTGCCTAAGTAACTCAAAGGATTCATGCTCAAGTAATTTGTACCTACCCTCCTCAAGAGCCTTCGCAACTATTGGGTTCATAACCATCACCACCCCCTAACGACACCCTTGATTTTTGCGTACTCATATAAGGCCCATAAAGCCTTAGCCGCCCTATGCGGTGCGTGGTACACAGGTATGCCATTCTCCTCAAGGTGGTTCTCAAACTTAGCCACATATTCATTACCGCCAAAACTAACAACAACAATCGGCTTATTAAACCTCCTGGCCTCAACAATGTAATTACTAAGGTTAATTGTGAGACCGGGTATCTGCATTAGGGCTATTATTAACGCCATATCAACATAACTGGTGGGTAATACGGTATCAAGCACGAACTTATACATAGCATCAGTAGCGCTACCTGTTAAATCGATTGGGTTGCGTGTCACAGCGAGGGGAGGCAGCTGCTTCCTAAGTATTTCCTGAAGGCTCTCTGATAACTCTGGCACCTGTAACCCACGCATATCTAAGGCATCCACGGACTGTATGCCCATACCACCTGAGTCAGTTATTATCAATACCCTGTTACCCCTAGGCAATGGTTGCGTTGCCAATGCCTTAGCCATGTCGAAGGCATCGGTCAAATTATCAGCCTCAATAACCCCAGCCTGCCTGAGCATTGCCCTGTATATTTCGTAATTCCCCGCCAGGGCCGCTGTATGTGACCTAACGGCACCTGAGGCTGCCTTAGTCCTGCCAGCCTTATAAACAACAATAGGCTTTATACTCACGACCTCCCTCATTACATCAAGTAATTTCCTGCCTTCCCCAGGGTATTTCAAACCCTCCATATACATAACAATAACCCTAACCCTACTATCCCTAGCAAAGTACTCTAGAAGCTCTGCCTCGTTTATGTCTAGTTTGTTTCCGTAGTTCACCGCCAAACCAACACCTATGTTCCTCCTGGCCGCCCAGTCAAGGATTGCCCCAGCCACAGCACCACTATTACTAATCAATGCCACAGGCCCAGGCTTCGGCCTACCCATCCTATCCTCAGGAAGGAAGAAGGTATCTAAGCCATTAAACGCGTTATAAACTCCAATGCAATTAGGGCCAAGTACCCTTATCCTATTCTGAACAATTCTCTTAAGCTCATTCTCCAGCTTGGCGCCCTCCTCACCAACCTCACTAAAACCACCACTAATGATTATAGCCACCTTAACACCCTTCCTAATACACTCATCAACAACCTTAGGAACCGTCGGCGCTGGAACCACAATTACTGCGGAATCAACCTCATCCTGAACATCGAGGATCGACTTATAATACTTAACGCCATTAACCTCGTCATACTTAGGATTAACCAGGTAAACCTTACCCTTAAACTTAGTTAGTAAATTCTTAGTAATAACCCCACCAACACTGTTTTCTCTCGGCGTTGCACCGATTATGGCAACAGACCTAGGATTAAATAGCAAATCAAGCGGCGACGTTATTACTAATTGGGATTCAATCGATTTACTTTGCTGAACCTGGGATTGCGCCTCCATAGAAATCAACCCACGCCTAGCCTCGACACTTAAAAACCTTTCTATTGATACATAAATAAACTATTTATCCCATATTATTAAGTATTTTTAAAATAATAGATGGAATTAATAAATAATATTCTATAACTTTGAAAGCCCTAACAATTATAAGATTAAGCTTAAAAGGAATACTTATTAAATATGCTTAATGGGTAGGTCCGAGGAATTGCTCAAGGAATTAGATGAGTACCTAATGACCAATCTATACCCAACACATAAGATTGTTGTTAGGGAGGCACGCGATATCTATGTCTATGATGTTGATGGTAACGCGTACCTAGACTTCATGACAGTAGTAACAACAGCATTATTGGGGCATAACCCGCCAGGTCTTGCCGATGCCATAGCTGAAACCGCAAAAAGATTAATAGCAGGTAATGGCTATAATTGGTATACCGAGGAGTTACTGAATGCGGCAAAAGCCGTACTTAGTCTATTCCCAGACAAGAACCTCTACAATAAGGTTCACTTTAAATTAAGTGGATCCGAGGGTATAGAACTCGCACTCAAGATAGCCAAGAGATACACAAAGAACACATACATAATGTACCTAATGGGTGGGTACCACGGTAGGACTTACCTAACTGGCTCATACCATGGAATGAGGAGGAGGGAGTACGGCCCATTACCACCAGGAACGCTCATAGCCCCATTCCCATACCCATACAGGTGCCCATTTGGCGATATGCCACCTGAGGAGTGCGGTAAGGCTGCGGTTGAGACTATCGAGTATTACATAAACTACGTTGCAATAAAGGACGTATGCTGTCTCGTGACCGAACCCATACAGGGAGTTGGTGGCATTGTAGTACCACCAATGGACTTCTTCGAGAGATTAAAGAAGGTACTTGATACTTACGGCATATTGTTAATATTTGATGAAGTCCAATCAGGCATGGGTAGAACTGGGACCACATGGGCCTTTGAGCAATTCAACGTTAAACCTGACATTGTAGTTGCAGCGAAGGGAATGACTGGCGGATTACCAGCCTCAGCCGTAGTTACTAGGAAAGAAATAACATCAGCCATGCAGCTGAATGACGAACATTCAACATTCGGCGCCTCAGCCATAATAATGGCGGCGGTAAAGGCTACCGTAGATTACTACAACATGCATAAGGAGGAACTTCTAAGCAACGCAAAGAAAATGGGTGAGTATGCAATGAAGAGGTTAATGGAACTTTACGATAAGCATCCATTAATTGGTGATGTGAGGGGTTTAGGGCTTATGATAGGTATTGAGCTTGTTAAGAATAGGAAAACTAAGGAGCCTGCCACAAAGGAGACGAGCGACATATGCCTAAATAGGGCATTGAAGAGGGGCGTCCTATTCGTAACCAGTGGTTGGAATGGTAACGTAATCAGGTTTGCACCACCACTTACTGTTAAGCAGGAGCACATAGATAAGGCAATAGAGGTGCTTGATAAGTCATTAGGCGAAATTGAAAAAGAGGAAAACATCAAGTAAGTAGGGCGAGGTAAAAAGCTAATTCAATTTTATTTTTTATTTTAATTCTCACCCAAAACCTTCTTGATTCTGTTTTCAAGCACCTTCTTGGGCACAGCACCAACCACAAAGTCCACAGGCTCACCATCCTTAAATATAATCACAGTAGGTAGACTCATAACATCGTACTTAGCAGCAACATCAGGCCACTGCTGAGTATTCAACCTACCAAAACCAACACAGGGCATTTCCCTGGCCAAGGCCTTCATAACAGGCTCAAGCAAGAAGCATGGCGCACACCAGGGGGCCCAAAAATCAACAACCACAATCCTCTTACTCCTAATAAAGTCCTCAAAATCATTAGCGCCAAGCTCAACAACTTCATTACTAGACATCTTCATAAGCTCCTTAGCCTTCCTCTCTATTATTTTATTCAACTCCTCATCCCTGTCACTCACTGTCATAACCAAACAAAAACCCTTCACTTTTAAACACTTACTCAGTCAATAATAAGACAAGAAACAAAAGAAAAGCAACGAACACAAAAATTTAAAAGGCGACGTGTTTAGTGACTAACGAGCCCCGGTAGTATAGCCCG
>JAGDXB010000118.1 GCA_023256215.1 Vulcanisaeta sp.
CCGCGTGCAAGGCGGGCATCCTTCCAGGCTAGACTACCGGCCCGGATTCATTAATGGTTTTGGGAATTTAAACTTTACGTAGTCTATTATGTAATTCCTATAAATCTGTGGTCTTATTTTTGTTGTATGTGCGGGTTTAATGTTGGTATTGATGGTGGTACGTTAATCGTCGAGGGGCCTGCCGATGTGTCTGTTGTTAGTGGTCAGTGCGAGGTTCTTGGTTGCCCTGTCTCTGGTTCTTTACATATTGAGGAGTTTAGGGCTTTGCCTATTACGGGTAATTGCGTGCTTAGTATTAGGGGTGGTGTGGTTAGGTATGTTGATGGCTCCACAATACCCAGTGAGTGGTCTAACCTGTCATTGGAGGGTATCGTATTGGTTATTGGCGATGTTGATTCTGGTAAGACCACGTTAAGCACGTACCTACTCAATAGGCACGTTGCTAGGGGATTGCATGTATGCGTTATTGATGCCGACGTTGGCCAGTCATCCATAGGCCCTCCCGGCGTCATTGGTGGTGGTTGCACGAGCTTCCCCACATACTCGTTATCTGAGCTTCACATGCTCAGTGGTTATTTTGTGGGTTGTACAAGCCCATCACAGTGTGTTGGTAGGTTTATTGCCGGTCTTTCACATGTCATTAGGGACGTTATGAGTAGGACCCCTGGCCTGGTCATTATTGATATGCCAGGTTGGGTTAGTGATGGTGGTTTGGAATTCATTAGGAGTGTTATTGATAGTGTTGCCGCTGACTACGTGGTGTCCTTAGACCTTGATATAAGCACTTGGTCCTATACTCGAATAATTAAGGTTCCGAAGTCGCCCTATGTTAGGTCTAGGGATAGTGATGAGAGGAGGGTCCTAAGGATCAATGCCTTGCGCCATTACCTCGGTGGTGAGCTCAAGAACGTTGAGGTTGGCATTGATAGGGTTTTTGGAAACTCTGTCATTGAGTGTATCGTTAGGAATTGTGGCCGTTATGTGGCTGAGGAGGGGTTGAGCGATATTGCTAAGCATAGTGGCGTTGTTAAGGTCCCAATGCATTATCTAAACAATGTATTTGCGGGCCTAATACGTAGAGGGTTCCTGGTTGGTTTTGGCATTATTAAGCGATTCGATATTAGGCGCGGAGTTGCCGAGTTATTGGCAACCACTGATACCTTTGATTATGTTACCATAGGCAGGATGAGAGTTGACCCAGAGAGCCTAGAGGAGCTTAAGCCAATACCCTTCATTTAATACCGCCAGGCGCTACCAATATCGCCGTGACTATATTTAAGTTACTCCCTGTCCACCCGGTCTTAATTATGGTGCCCGTTTTCTCGTAAATTACAGCCGTATTGTTATTCCTCAACTCGGTTAGTGGGTCTATTCCATACTTTACGGCATTATTTATTGTATTCCCATCAGCGACACACCCTGCCGCGTCCATATTACCGTCAATGCCGTCTGTGGCTATGGATAGCATTGATATACCATCAACATTTCTGATTGATAATGCAAAGCCTGTGCACAACTCGGTGGTCCTTCCACCCTTACCATTGCCTGTAACCGTTACGGTAGGCTCACCACCACTTAATAGCAAGCCCCGCTTAATGGGGACACCTCTAAACCTAGCTTCGAGTGCAATACTGGCTAGGTATTTGCCTATTTCACGGGCTTCGCCATCCATCCTCGAGGTTAAAATTAATGAGTCTAACCCAAGACCTCTTACGTATTGTGACACCTCCATCAGCACGTCCATGTTGCTTGCAATTACATGGTTCCAAGTATTTACTAACTCCTTAGGGGTCTCGTTCAATGAGCCATTGATACCCTTCTCAAGGAGCTCTCTAACCTTGGGTGGTACCTTGTCCCAAATACCTCTATCCCTTAATACCTTCACTGAGTCGCTGTAAGTCGTTGGATCAGGAACCGTGGGACCACTGGCCACTGTTGCCGGGTCATCACCAGGTACGTCACTGGCTATTAGGGATATTACCCTACCACCACGATCAACAACCTCCTTAGCAAGCCTACCGCCTTTCGTCCTTGATAGGTGTTTTCTAACGGTATTAATCTCATGTATAGTAGCTCCACTCCTTAACAATAACTCATTAACCCTAGTGACATCCTCAAGGCTTAAACCCTCCATAGGCACCTCCACCAATGCCGAACCCCCACCGCTTATTAGGAATATTACGTAATCACCAGGCCTAACGCGGGAAAGCAGGTTAAGTATGGCTAATCCAGCTTCAATACTTTTATTCGTAGGCAGTGGGTGCGTGGACTCCAATACCTTAATAATGCTTAACTTACCTGGCGTTCCCTTGGGAACCACGGCTAAGCCATCTATTATATGATCACCAGCTTTATCCTCTATAGCCTTAGCCATACTTATTGAACCCTTACCAATAGCAATTACGTAAAACCTATCAATATGGTGATCCAAAACCTTAACCGTACCTCCCCTAACCTCTATCGCCCTTGATACCTTATCATAGAGGTCGGATGCCCGTAATATAACATTAATCAACCTATCGATAAAATCGCTGGCGAATACGGAATCCGTAGATAAATACTGATGATGACCCATTAATTTTTGTATTTTATGGATTGGTTTAAAAGGAAGGTGGTGGTCGATATACCGTATGATTGAGACGGAGAAGTTGAAGATTAGGCTTAGGGAGCTTGAGAATGCTAAGGATGAAGTTATTGAGACTGGTATTAAGGTTAATAGGCTCTCGAAGTCTGTAATATACTCGTTAATAAGGGATGACCTGGAGTCAGCGCGTAAGTACATCAACGAGATGGTGGGTCTCGTTAATAAGTTAAAGGACCTGATTAATAAATACCCAATGTACTACAACAATGCCGTAGTCAGTCTTCAGGAGTATGCAGAGGCAATGGCAATGTGGTATTTCATTACCGAGAATAGGTTGCCAACACTTGATGAACTTGGTATTGATGCTGAACCATACATAAACGGTATTGCTGATTTCACGGGGGAGCTTAGTAGGAAGGCTACTGAGGAATTGATTAAGAATAACCTAGACTTTGCATTGAAAGTTAAGAAGGTCATGGAGGAGATATACCTAGACTTATTGAATCTAGAGCCTAGGGATTATGAGATGAGGAAGAAGGTGGATTACGTATCATCAAATATTAATTGGCTAAATGAAAAAATATTCTATAAAACACTTAATATCGGCAAGTCCACGTAATATTATTCGTGACTTTTTAGATTGGGAAAAGATTTAAAAAGTTTCTAAAATTCGTGATCTCGTGACCTCCCTTCACCGGAGATACTGGAACTAAACAGAGTTCTATAAATACCACAGCCACAAGACTAAGAAGAGCACTAACGTTTTGGGACCTACTTTTCCTATCGATATCGGGCATGGTAGGTAGCGGCTGGTTATTCGCTGCACTGGCCGGCGCTGCGTATGCAGGTCCTGCATCGTTAATATCATGGTTGATTGCAGGAGTCCTATTCATATTCATAGGACTATCCTACGCTGAACTAGGATCAATGCTACCATTCACAGGCTCCTTAGTTCGTATTGACCACTACGTGCATGGTTCAATTTCCAATTACCTACTTGGTTGGGCATACCTTATTGGCTCAGCAACCACAGTATCGATGGAGGCGGAGGCAATAATAATGTATACGAATAAGTATTTACCACTATTTAGTACACCGTCAGGTTATTTAACGCCCCTCGGCATACTGGCCGCCGCATTACTAATTGGTGCTTTTACAGCAATACAATTAATCGGCGTTAATATCTTCGGCAAGGTTAATACGGTAATAACAATTTGGAAGTTCATCATCCCATCACTAACCGCGATACTCCTAATAGCCTTGTACCTACACCCAAACAATTTCACGTCTTATGGAGGATTTGCACCATTTGGCTGGGTCGCGGTATTCACAGCCCTAATACCAAGCGGTATCGTCTGGGCCTACGAGGGGTTTAGGCAGGCCCTTGAGTACGCTGGTGAGGCTAAAAATCCTAAGCGTGATGTCCCATTAGCCCTAATACTATCTATAATAATCGTTGCCGTACTTTACATGGTACTCGAAATAGCGTTTATAGGGGGCATTAATTGGCATAATATATACCTACCCAATAATGATGGACAATACGCAATTCAAATAAAACCTGGCGACTGGGCCGATTTAATAAAGTCAAACTGGGCCAGTTCGCCCTTCTACTCGGAGTTATATGCAAGTGGTATCGCATTGTTGATTTCCTTCGCTATAATCTTGTTGATTGATGCGTGGTTATCCCCTGCCGGTACGATGGGTGTTTATGTCGGCACAACTGCACGTAGTTTCTACGGCTTAGCTAGACAGGGCTACTATCCATCAATATTTGGCAACCTACATTCTAAATTCCAGACGCCTTGGTTCTCATTATTGATAACGTACATAATAGCAGTGCTGTTTTTGCTTCCATTTCCAACCTGGTACCAGATAGTTAGTGTATCGACAACAGCTACAATAATTAATTACTTAGCTGGTGGACCTGCATTGATAGTACTTAGAAAAACCGCGCCTGAAGTTAATAGGGCGTATAAAGCCCCGGCGCCGTGGATAATAGGTTCACTAAGTTTTGTAGCATCATCAATGCTCATCTATTGGACAGGATGGCCTTACCTAGGATATGTATTCTTAATAACAGCCTTTGGATTACCGCTGTTAGTTATGGGTTATAGAAAATCGATCGGCATTGATTACAGCGAGACCATCGCATTCTCTGCAGTGTTCTGGATTGTATTAACGGTGCTGATTTATTACGGCTTCATAATCAATGAACTACCATTTTACGTATACTGGAGCGCCTTCTCCATACTCCTTATAGCCAGTATGGCATATCTATACTTTAGGTCGGAGAATGATTATGTGGCCAGGGAAATAAGGGCTAGTGCTTGGTTCGTAGGTTACATGATAATAATGGGGATTCTATCGTATGTGGGCTCGATGGGTATGGGCTATATACAGTATCCGTGGGATTACGTAATAGCATTAGTAGTCTCATTTGTGCTTTTCATGGTTTCTATAATGCAGGGATTTGAAACAAAGGAAATAAGTAGCATCAAGAAAATGGGACTGCCCAGTGAGTAGTTGGTTTATTATCTCGTTCATCATAAAAGTGTTAAAAATAACCTCTTATTTAATGAATTGTTAATATGTGCAGTTGCGAGGATTCTCTAGAGGGCATGATACCTAGTGAGGCATTAAAGGCGTTTAAGGCGTTTATCAATAAGGATATTGGTATTGCCTGTGACTTTCTAATGCGGCATTACAGGGGTGAGTATTGGCCGAGGAGGTCCAGCACAATGCCACCGCTTAGGAGGCGTAGAGGCGGCAAGACCATTAAATTACCGAATCCAAAGAACTTAACAACACCCATAGGCATCGTAATGAGGACTAGAAGGAGCGCTGATGACTTTACAGGGGAGCCTATAAGCATAGAGGACTTGGCGACAATACTATATCTCGCAGTTGGTATTACGGGCTGGACGTGGGCCTACGGCTATGAGAGATACCCATTACGTGCCTATCCGTCTGCCGGCGCGCTACAACCTGTCGAGGCGTACCCTGTCGTGAATAATGTGGTTGGTTTAGAGAGTGGTTTATATAGGTATGACCCGTTTGACCATTCACTTGAGGTCCTTAAACTCGGCCACTTCAATCAACTGCTCGTTGATTTGGCTCTCGGCCAGGACCATGTCGGCCGCGCAGCGGTGGTCGTAGTGCTCACGGTATACTATGCAAGGACCCGGTGGAAGTATTGGAAAAGGAGCTTGAGGTATGTCCTGCTTGACGCTGGTTCTGCTATGGAGAATTTTTACCTGGCCGCCGTGGGCTTGGGGTTGGGGGTTCGTGCTGTTGGTGCTTTCTATGATAATGAGTTATGTAGGTTCTTGGGTATTGATTGCGTTGAAGAGTTTCCCGTAATTTTGATGCTTATTGGGAGAGGTACTACATTACACTGAGCCTAGTATATTCTTTATGCGCTCAAGTTTCTGCTCCAATTCGCCGCACCTATCACTGATAATCTTGTTGACCTCATCTTCGGTGTATAATCGTTCTATCTTTAGGTTTGAGAAGTTGAGTTTGTTGTTTCTTTGGTCGTACGTAACAACAACGCTTATCCTAACGAGGGCTAGTTTATCTATGCCTCTCTTCATCATTTCATCGTAAACAGTCTTATTCAGCTCTGCAATATCCCTTAAAATAACGTCCTCAGGTACCATCTTTGAGAATGCCGCGAAAGCTGCACGTCTAAGCTTATCTGCGAACCTTGCAGCTATTATTATGCCTGTCCTCAACTCTACAGTTAGGGGTCCCTGTACTGTAAACCCGCTGTACAACTTTTCATATTCCACGGCACGCTCTTTATCGCGTTCAATATCCTCGCTGGGTTTCCACGACATATTTATAGAGGTACCTTAATTGCTTAAAAATTTATTTTTCGTATTGACAGTGCCGAGTTAATGTTTAAGTAGGGGTTACTCATTGATTATCTTGATCTGGGTTGGGCGGTATTCGTAGGGTTGTACTTGATGTTGATATCCCAAGTAATATATCCACAGTAGAGCTTGCGGAGAAGCTTGGGCGTGTCAGTGGTGTGAAGGCTGTGAATGTGACTGTGACTGATACCGATGTCGAGGTTTTGGGGTTGATAGTCATTGTTGAGGGTGATGGGATTAATTATGATGAAATTAAGAGGGTTATTGAGGATTTAGGCGGTGCTATTAGAAGTGTGGATCAGGTGATTGTGGGTGAGTATATCCTAGAGGTTAATCCTCAACTTATTAGGGAGAGGTGAGTATGGCTCTCGTTAATGGCAGATATGTTGTGCTTGGATTCCTTGATAGTGTATTAACGACATTAATACTGGGAGAAGCTGTAAGTGGTACTGCTAAGCTCATAGTGATTGTAACCATCATCAACCTAATAACCGCATTTATGGCTGAGTATATAGAGGAGAGGGCTTCGTTAAGTCGCATTGAGAAATCTCTACTAAGAAAAAGGGGATCTTTGTTGAGGACTAGTCTTCATAGGAGAGCTATATATGATGCCTTAATTAAGGGTTTGATCTTTGGTGTTGTCTCCCTAGTTGGTGCTTCCGTGACCGAGTTTAGTATGGGCATTCTTGAGTTTTTCGGAATTCCCATTGTACCGTTAATCGTACTTGGCGGTTTCGGAACCCTAATGAGTAAGTACTTCAGGGGTAATGCGATTCTTTGGTTCATGCTATATATAGTTCTCGGCTTAACCGTATCACTACTAGGTCATGTAATTAATAGTGCATATTAATTCTTAAGGAGGAAGCCGCAGTTTGAGAGGTTATTGTGTTGATAAATTTATTGGCTTGCCTTCCTTAAGGATCTTATTACCTAATTCAGGACTCGCCTTAACTAACTGATCCTTAACCCTATCGAGAAACGACTTATCCTCCTCCTTATTCCTCAACTCATCAGGAAGTAGTATTGGTATTTCATCCTTTATTGGGTACCAACGACCACACTTTGGGCAGTAGAGTATGCCCTCCACAACCTCTTTCTTAATGCACTCTTCACAGGGTAGTTCCTGCGGGTTTGGGTAATTCTTTATAAAGACGTTCTTAAGTGCGCAGTACTCCTCGCAGAATGGTTTTTTATTCCACTCGTACTTTCGTTCAGGATACTCCTTCTCTTTGAGCACTATTAATGTCAATGGGAATGTCTTATCGTACGGACAGGCCAATACGTCCATCAACCTGTACTTCACGGGAAAAGCCCTGTTACTACACTTTAATTACTTTTACCTTTAATGAATTTGAATGCCTTAATACTTCCTCTCCTCGGGTTTCCATCTTGTTATACGGACAGGCACATAACTAAGCCTAGGCCCATCCGGCGTGTAGAAGTATAGTGTATGCTTTAACCAATTAACATCATCTCTCTTTGGATAATCAAGCCTATAGTGAGCACCTCTTGACTCAGTCCTTGTCAGTGCACCAACAATTATTAATTCTGCCTGCTCAAGCAAGAAGTCCAGCTCAAGAACGTCCTTAAGGTTTGTGTTATAGTACCTGCCCTTATCCTCAATCCTAGCATTTGGTAATCTCTCCCTTAACCTCTTTATTGTTGAGTACGCCTCCTCAAGTCCGCTCTTGTCCCTGAATACGTATACGTAGGTGTCCATAGTCCTATTCATCTCCTCCCTAATGGAGTACGGGTTCTCGGCACCGACCTCCTTATGCAGTAACTTATCGAATATCCTACTCTCCTCATTAGCCGCTTTCGCCGCTATATCGCCGGTATACTCCAGCATTGAGTCAGGGGCAGACATTGCGTACTTAGCCGCGGCCGCGCCGGTTAACCTACCCCATACGAGGCACTCACTTAATGAATTGCTGCCAAGTCTATTGGCTCCGTGAACACTGACATTAGCGGCCTCGCCGGCAGCCCATAGGTTTGGCACTCTGGTCTTATCCTCATCAAGCATTACCTGGCCATATAAATCAACGTGTATACCACCCATCATGTAGTGCATTGCTGGTCTAACGGGTATTGGCTCATCAACTGGGTCAATACCCAGTGTTTTAATTGCTATTTCTCTAATCATTGGTAATCTCTTATTTATCCTCTCCTCACCGAGGTGCCTTAGATCTAGTAAGACATAACATAGCCCAGATTCCTCATCCATAAAGCCTCTACCCTCCATGCACTCGGTGATTATTGCTCTGCTGACTATATCCCTTGGGGCAAGCTCCATTTTGCTTGGTGCGTACCTCTTCATGAATCTCTCGCCCTCCTTATTAATTAAGTAACCACCCTCGCCCCTGGCACCCTCCGTTATCAGAATACCATTGGGCACTAATGCCGTTGGATGGAATTGCGGAAACTCCATGTCCTTAAGTGGTATTCCAGCCCTATATGCCAGTGAGTAGCCGTCACCTGTTGATGACCAGGCCATTGTGGTGAACTTGTAAACTCTACCATTACCGCCAGTTGCAATTATACCTGCCTTAGCAAGTATCACTTTAAATTCACCAGTCCTTAAGTCAATTACCGTGATGCCCTTGAACACTCCGTTATCCATTAATAGCGATGTTACGAAATATTCATGAAGTATTTCAACATTATCGAATCTAAGTACATTATCGTATAATGTACTCATTAGGAAGAAACCGCTCTTATCCTGGGCAAATGTCGTTCGAGGTATGGACATACCACCAAAGGGTCTCTGTAATATCCTGCCTTTCTCATCCCTTGACCAGGGAACACCCAGGTGATCCATGAATATTATTTCCTTAGGGGCTTCTCGTACTAGTAATTCAACAGCGTCCTGATCGGCCAAGAAGTCACTGCCCTTAACCGTATCATATGCATGTAAATCAAGACTATCGCCTGTCTCCTTCGGATATAAGACCGCACTTGCACCACCCTCAGCGCTGACAGAATGACTCCTCATTGCATGGACCTTTGATAAGACCGCAATCCTAATTTTACCCTGGGAGACCCTGGCAGCCTCAAAAGCAGCTCTTAAACCAGCTAAGCCAGAACCAATAATCACTAAGTCGTACTTAAGTACTTCAGTCATACTCTAACTCGTTTTACATAAGTGATTTATATTTTCTTCCCTTATTGAGGCTTCAGGACTGGGATAAGCATTATTAATACCTTCCTTAGTATGGCTTATTTGAATGGCATTTTTAAATGA
This sequence comes from Vulcanisaeta sp., assembly GCA_023256215.1. Taxonomy (GTDB): domain Archaea; phylum Thermoproteota; class Thermoprotei; order Thermoproteales; family Thermocladiaceae; genus Vulcanisaeta. The sequence goes on from JAGDXB010000118.1 coordinate 9,704, forward strand.
AGAGGAGTTGGAGGGCAAGATTAAGGAGTTGAGTAGTGAGATTCTCAAAGTGAGGAATGAAATAGAGGCTAAGGAGAAGGAGAGGGAGGAGCTTCGTAATGAGTTAGGTAAGGTTAGGGATGAGTTAAGCACCGTCATAAATCAGCTTAATAATAAAAGAATTGAATTAAAGAGTATTAGGGATGAGATTGCCAAGTTAAGGAAGAATAGAGATGACATTGTTAATACATTGAGGCAGTTCAAGGATAAAAGGCTTGAGCTGCTTAATAAGATTAAGGAATTGATAGATAGGGTAAGGAAGTATAGGGAATTACTGAAGATGATTAACGATATGATTGGCGGTAAGCCTGTTGATAAGGATAGGTTGAAGGAGTTAATAGACAAGCTTGAGTTTGAGCATGAAATATCGCCCACGGACCCCGAAAAGGAGTGGGAGTTCTTTAGGATGATACAGCAATTAGAGAGAGAATTAAATGCGGCCGAAGTACTTTCAAGAATTAAGGAATACATAAGCCGTGATTCTCAAGAAATTGAGAAGATGCGTAAGGAAAGAATGGAATTAGGCCGGCAAATGAGAGATCTCTATAGTAACGCTCTCGTTAATATTAAGACCCAGATACAGGAATTGAAGAAGAAGAGAGAGGCTATTGTTAATGAGATAATTCAATTAAAGAATAAGAGGGATTCGCTTAAGGCTAGGAGGGATGAGTTGAAAAGAGCAATATTGGGTAAGTCAGCTGAGATTAAGGAGTTGAGGGTTCGTTTAAGGGAATTGAATGAGGAATTAAACAAGTATCAGCTATTGCTAGCTGCTGCACGTAAATCTAAGAATCTAGCCCTGAAGAGACAGGAAGAGGCGAGGATTAAGGAAGAATTGAGGAAGAAGGCCGAAGAGAGCCTTCAGAAATTGATGAGAGGTGAGAGAGTATCTCTAAATGATTTATTAGGCCTAGAGTCTGATGAAAATAATGAGAAGTAAGCCATGGCAAAGCCTGTCAGAAGGCTAATAGTGCTCTATGTTGATAGGGATAATGATGTAGGCGAGAGACTTGGTGTACCAACACCAATTATAGGTAGGGGCAATGTATTGAAGATAGCCACCGAGTACATACTGAGGTACCCAGATGATTCTGATGCTAATGCCATGTTCGGCGCTATACAGCTTTACGATACATTAACATCAACACTTGGAAGCGAGAATGTGGAGGTGGCCGTTGTGACTGGGACTCGTGCTGAGGACGTCACTGCTGATATGAAGATACTTAATGAGGTGGATAGAGTACTGCAGGTTTTTGATGCTGATGGCTTTGTCGTGGTTTCTGACGGCCCTTCTGACGAGGTCGTTGTTCCTCTTATTCAATCGAGAAGACCTGTGGTTTCTGTTAGGAGGATCGTTGTGAAGCAGACTAGGGGTTTTGAGGAATTCGCTGTATTGGCTAGGTACTACATCGGTAAATTATTTGGCGAACCTAGGTATAGAAGATACGTACTTGGTTTACCTGGCGCACTTCTCCTAATCTACGGCGCATTTTACAGTGTATGGCCTTACATACCCATAATTGTTAGGACCATAATAATAGCCAGCATTACAATACTGCTCGGTGCTGCGTTTATACTTTATGGATTTAACCTTCATGAAACATTACTTAGATTTCTTAGGATGTACGAGATGACATTCTTCATATCGGCATTATCCATATTCTTCGATATTATTTATGTACTATCTACATACTACATACTGCATCAATCAATACCACTTTGGGGAACCCTAAATATTTTCGACTTAATCGGCCTTGTAGTTGCTGCAATACTTACCGTGAATGCCCTTGAGGTTTACATAAAGTATAGGGTTAAACCCTTCGGTAGGGTGGCGGCCGACGTACTATTGACGGCGTTTTTATTGATCGTGGCTAGTGATCTAACCGAATACATGTTTGGCAAGATCGGTACTTACCCATTACTTTTTAATCTAATGATCTACACCGTGTTAGGATTAATAACATTGTTTATATTAGGTATCTTAAGGAATAGATATGGTAAGGTTAAAGGTAGAGGTAAGCCGAGACCTAAAGGCGCTGGCATTTAATGAATTATTAGCTTTGACAGAGTTAGCCAATGGTTCTTTAGACCTCATCGACGACTCTGATGACCTAGTAGTGGACTATAGAGGCGATATTAACGCATTATTAAAAAGGATTTGTAGGGCAGCGTTAATAAAGAGCATACGGGTTATTCGGGACATTAATGAGGAAGAGGTAGTAAGGCTTGATAGATCGAGGTACAGATCCTTGAAGAGGGGTAGGGAAAGTGGTTCTGTAAGTATTGATCTACGTATTGCAAGGCTCCTCGTAAACCTAGCAAGGACAGAGGAGAATTCTGTATTTCTGGACCCCTTCGTTGGTACTGGCATTATTGCAAATGAGGCGGCTATGATTGGTGCTCGAGTAATTGGTGTTGACATCAATTATAATGCTTTACGCATTGCACGAAGTGTGTATACAGACGTGGTTAATGCCGATGTGCGGCTTATCTCAATTAGAGATAATGCCGTTGACTCGATAGCGACGGATCCACCCTACAATAGGTTATCGATTAGTGACGCAGATCTTGATGCGTTATATAGGGTCTTTGCCTATGAGGCATTTAGGGTTTTAAGGCATGGTGGTTACATAGCCTTCTCGCATCCAACGTATGTTAATGCTCTTGATTGGTTCCTCAATCTAGGCTTTGAATTGGTGGGTAATGGATTACAGTACGTTCATGGTGGGCTAACAAGGTTGATATACGTATTTAGAAAACCTTAATCAATGCCAAGCAATCTCCTTAAGTTCTTAGCCGATGCCACAGGGTCTCTGCTTTGCGTTATTGCCCTTCCAACAACCACAATATCAATATTAGTACCCTTAATTTTAGGCGCAACCTCTTCATTTATACCACCGGCTATCGTAACGCCAATTCCATACATACTCTTTATCCTCACGGCCTCGTTTATTAAATCCTCGATAGTTAAACCCCTGCTTTTTTGTACGTCAATCCCTAGATGGAGACCAACATAATCAGGTCTCACCCCCATATCAAGAAGCTCCCTAGTTCTATTAATGGGGTCCTTAACACCTATCATGTCAACTATTGGTTTACCACCAAGCCTCTTCGCTTCATTTACGAAATCCCTTATAGTCTCATTAGCTGCAGCACCGAGAACGCTGACCATGTTGGCGCCAGCCTCAATCGCAAGCCTAGCCTCAAGTGCCCCAACATCCATTGTCTTTAGATCGGCCATAATCTCAACATTAGGACACGCGATCCTTAAGGCACTAACTACGAAGATGCCGGCCGCCTTTATCAACGGTGTACCTGCCTCAACAACATCGACAGCCTTAGCGCTGCATAATTTTCGTGCAAGATCAACAGCCAAACTAGGCTCTACTAAGTCAAGCGCCACCTGCAATTTCAATGCGGCTCACCAACTCTTAAATATGATCTTTACAGGAATCCCGAGCTTTAATTCAACCAGCAATGGTACCTCAGCCTTATCACCAAGCTTATTAGCAATGACCTCAAGTACATCTTTAACCCTCATCAATGCTGTTAGCCTATCAGCCATAGCCTTTCTGCTCTCGTCGAGGGTCTCATACTCATCGATGGGTCTTGGGTCAAAGATTATCTTTAGTCCCGTAAGTTCTATGGCCGTGGATAGGGGCAATTGCTGGCCTTTACCGACTATCTCCTCTATCATCTGCATTAATGCCATGTACTTATTTGCCTTATCCTGAACATCCTTCAACATGCCCTCTATATCCTTAATTCTCTTCTCAAGATCGTTTATTTGGGCATTTACATAATTGAGTAGGTCCTTAACCCCCTTAAAAGTCATTAATTCCAGATCCGGTGCAGTTGACATACTCATTGTTATTTCTCGTAATGCTTTAAAAAAATATCGCTTATGAAAAATTGAGATAAACGACTACAACAACCACCAAGGCCTTGCTACCAGGTAATCCCCAACTACGCCCCTTTCCTCAAGACTGAGTTTTCCTAAATCATCAGGTGAATGAATCTCTACGTACTTAGTATTGTTAAGAACAGTTTTAAGATCCTTAATCGACACCGTCGATAATAAATGCTTAATAGCCTCAACGGCATTTGTGAACTTCCTGGGTTTAATTACATACCAGCGAGACCCCTTAATAAATGGACCCACAGAATTATGATCACTAACGTACTTCTTTACGAACTCCTCAGCGGCATCTGTATCAACGGGCGGACCCTTATGAAGCTTATATGAAGGAAGCTCCAGTGTCTCGAAGGTTAGCATCAAGACTATCACTGTCTTATCATCACTCCATGCCGCTGTACGCATAACATTAAAATCGAGCTTCCTGAGATTCTTAGTTAAGAATACCATTAACTTCTTGATCTCGCCCCAAACTATGTCTGGTGATACATTCGCCGGGTACGGAATCTCCAGCACCACTGTTGGTAGTACTATTCGTGGACTCGTCACTTGTCTATGAGTTCTTGTAAAGAAGTCAATCCTCGGATTCCTGAGGAATTCCCTCGATGCGGCTATCGCCGTGGCTAAGACATCCCTAGTAATGGATGCGGCAGCGTTACGATTAGGGTCAACAGGGTCTATTATTATAACTGGCGCCCTAAACTTCTTCAGCGCGTTTTTCTCGTTATACGTGTTAGTCATGTCTATAAATACGTGCCTTGCAGACCAATTGCTCATGGCCTTTATTGCATCTAAAAAGGACCCATAATGTAGTATTAAGAGCTCACTAACATAACCACTAAATCCCTGAACCTTAATCTCGGCTCCATAAATACCTACCGACTTAAAGAACGCCTTCAACAACCTAACCTCCGTATTCCTTTGCCCAAGTTTTGACTTAACAAATTCTGTATGAAGGGGTGTTCTATCGGCCGCCGTGAATGGTTTTTCACCAGGGCTTATACGTATGCAAGGAACCACATCCACCTCAAAATCATCAATGTGTAACTGTATGTATGGATGCTGAGCATACTTAATGCTCCATTTAAGGTTATTTTTCATAGCTATGTCTATTAAATCATTAATTATTTCACCACCCCTAATCCTATCAAGGTAGTTCCTAGTTAATACTATGAAAATATCAATATCCCTATCCCCAGGCAACCACGTACGTTTAGCTATAGAACCCTGAACAGTTACCTCGAAATCTCTATAACCATGCCTTAACAACCCATCATTAAAAATATTGATCACAGTATTCGCCACACTCATTACCTTGCTTTCCTCCTCAAAGCTCGGCGTAACTAACTTCAAAGCCTCCGTAATTACCTCATTAATATTCACGGAATATAATTTAAATGAACTTACTATAAAACTACTTCGCTACTTAATGATGAGGCCATCAAGCCTTTCTTTAACCCTTAACAATAGTTTCCTGATCTCCTCTATGAAGTTCTCATCAGTGACAAGACCCCGTAATTCATCTATCATATCATCAATACTCATGTCTAGTGGATTCAATCCAAGACCTGCTAAATAGGCCAGTATTTCCAACGCCTCATCCTCACCCAAACCCTCCTCCTTAACGACGTCCATCATTACCTTACCAACAATGTACAACTTAAGCGTATTAACATCAGTATTGAGAACCTTAGCCAACTCCTCATAATTACCCCTACGAAACTCCCCAATAAACGCGTCAAAATCACCATACCTATCTCTGATAACATTGTCGAAATACCTACTCACGGCCTTAACATACTTAGAGTATATTCTCAACGCGTCATTAATCTCATTAATACCATCCAATGCACCCCTATATGCGATCACAGCACCCTCGGTGGTCAACTCATCAATTAAGCCCTCATTAATAAGATCAAGGAATTTATCGCCGGCCTCCTCGTAGACCTTCCAATCACCCTCCTCTATAGCCTTACATAGGTAGTAAAACGCACCACAAAGATCACCCTTAATCTTCACAGCCTCCCAATACCCTTCCCCTAACCCCCCGACATTACTAGGCACACTTCTACATGCATCATAATACTGCAAAGCCCTCGCCACATCACCGTGAGTAAAGTAGTAATTCGCAAGAACCTCTGATGAGTCCATCATGCTCAGGACCTCATTAGCCTTAGCCTCATTAATGCCAACAGCCTCCCTAAAACTTATCACTGACGATGCGTACAGTCTTGAGGCCTCCTCAATCATGCTTTTCTCATCATCATGTTTACCCTCTTCATGAAGCCTCGAAGCCTTCACCCTAAGATCCTCAGCCCTAGCTATCTTAGACATAGCCTCCATAAAACGCGCCCTACCTACATTGCCAAGGCCTTCATAAATCGCAGCAGCCGCACTAAGTCTTGTGATTGCATTATCATAAGCAGCCACAGAGTATAATGCAATACCTAGTGACTCATTTATCCTAGCACCTAATTCGCCCTTAATGTTAATACCCACCTTCTCGTCAACGACATACACACCAGGTTCTAAATCCATATCCATGAACAATTGAACCAAGGCAGGTACCTCGTCCAACCCTATGAAATTAAGCACCTTAGCGACCCCATCCTTAATACTGATCTCATCTAATTCCCTAATGAAGGAATAATCATCCATATCTAGCGAACAATAACTCTCATTGCACTTCGCAAAATCCCTAAAGGCACTATTGAGAACTAAGTCTTTGGGCACTGAACCCTTTAATAGATGAATTATCATCGATGCCACCGAATTTGTGATGCATTCACGATCCCAATGGCATAAATCCACGACATTAATCATAGTCCCAATTAATGCGTATTCCTGTTATTTATTAATTATTAACCATGATACCCACTGACTCTAATTAATGCTAATTTCGATATAATTAATCATTAATCGAAGGAAAGCCGAGTAATTATGGTATATTTATTAAATAATTATTCTATCATTGGTAATTTTATGAAATCGTTTAAAGCCACGATGCATTAAATTAATAATACCCAGAAAGTGAAATAATTTAATGAAAAGCTATGACGCAATAATCCTAGCAGGCGGGCTGGCAACTAGGCTTAGACCCCTTAGTTATTCGCGTCCAAAGCCATTATTACCAATTCTTGATAGGGAGATCATTGATTGGATCATGGAATCCATAACGAAGCTACCCCTCAATAGGATCTTCATATCAATAAGGTACATGGGCGATTTAATCAAGGCTCATATGGAGAATGTATGGGCTAATTTTAAGGATAAGTTAGTATTTGTAACGGAAAGTAAGCCATTAGGTGATGCAGGACCTATTTCATTGATTAATAATATGTATGATTTAACAGACACATTTTTGGTGGTTTACGGTGACATCTTCAGTAATATAGATTCTAAGGCGCTCATTGATTTTCATGAGAGGACTGGGGGCACGGCAACAATCACATTAACGAGAGTGGAGGACGTATCTAGGTATGGTGTTGCCCAACTCGACGAAAATGGTAGAATAATAAATTTCATAGAAAAGCCTAAGCAATACGTAGGCTCTAATCTAATTAATGCCGGTTTCTACGTATTCACAAAGGACGTTATTAAGCTAATACCGAAAAATCCAGAGAACCAGGTTAAATTGGCTATAGACGTTATACCGAAGTTACTAAGGGTTGGTGAGGTTTATGGCTATATACATAATGGTCTGTGGTTCGATATTGGGACACCTGATGATTACTTAAGGGCTAATTTCAAGGTATTAACGGATCAGTGTCGTGGTGAGATGAGCAACAATTGTATAAATGTTGATTTACCATCGTCAATAACAATACAACCGCCAGTTTACCTAGGGTCTGGCGTCACTATTGGTAGCAATACCGAAATAGGCCCCAATGTGATAATACATAGAAATACAAAGATTGGGAATACCGTTAAGTTAGTCAATTCGCTGATCTTTGAGGGATCATCATTGTGTGATGGCACATACGTGTCTGGTAGTATAATTGGAAGTAATGTATATGTTGGTAAATGGGCTAGGATTGAGGATGGTACTGTTATTGGCGATGGTGTTTACGTAAAGGACTCCGTCTATATTGCTAAGAATACTAAGATTGGCCCCTACAGGGAGATAATGGAATCGATATATAAAGAGGGTGAGGTCATACCCTAATTAAAATTTAAATACCCACATTAAGCATAAGCCCTGAATGTCGCAGGAAATTAAGCAGATAGTAAGGATTGGAGACACCGACCTGGACGGATTTAAGCCCGTAGCATATGCATTAACTAAGATTAGGGGTATTGGTATCTCCACGGCATATGCAATATGCAGGTACCTAGGTATAAACCCATCAATTAGGCTGGGGCAATTAGATGATGAGACTGTTAGAAAACTCGATTGGGCTGTCAGGAACCTGTATCAATTCGCACCTTGGTGGTTTGTGAATAGGCCGAAGGATCCAGAAACTGGACGAAACATGCATCTACTTGGTGCCGATTTAGTACTTGCGGCTAAGAAGGATGTTGATTTAATGAAGAAGTTAAGGAGTTGGAAGGGTATTAGACATAATCTAGGGCTTAAGGTTAGGGGCCAGAGAACTAGGACTACGGGTAGGCTGGGTCTAACGGTAGGTGTAACTAAGGGCAAGACAGCTGGAGGAGCTGGCGGTGGTGGCAGTAAATAATAATCAAAGATTTTTATATTATTTAGACTAATGTTTTACCTTATTAATAGCGATATAGTTTTACGGCTTGTATTTATTTGAATATAGAACTTTTCATTTAAGATGATCCTTATTTCTTTGTATATTGTACTTCTACTGCGCATATTCTACACTTGAAGAGAAAGAAATTTAAAAGGATAGATGATGATTAAACATGATTGATATGAGCATTGCAAAACCATTGGTTAAGCTTGAATTTAGGGAATTGAAAACAGGAGATGAAAGAGTGGTTATTGATTTATATAACTCATTAAGTAACGAAAGCATTTATTACAGGTTTAGGGGCTTTTTTAAGGATTTCGATAGGTACGTAAAATCCGTATTTTCCGATCCACGAAATATAGTCTATGGGGCCTTCATCGGTAAGGAGTTAGTCGGTGTTTTAGAGGCTGTTTATCTAAGTGATGGGTGCTATGAAATGGCTATCGTGGTTAAGGATAATTATCAAGGTAGGGGCATTGGAACAAGGCTCGTTGCATATGCAATTAACGACTTAAAGAAGAGAGGTGCAAAGACGTTAATAGCACACACCACACCAGATAATTATAGGATACTAGCTATATCGAGAAAATTCAAGGGAATCATAAAGTGCATGTATGATGAGTGCACATCAATATTTAACTTACAGGCGATAAGTGTCGATCAATTTTTAAACTAACCCAGAATCTGAGTAAATTGTGGAGAGGGTAATAATCCTATTAATGGAATCATCCTTAGAAACAATACCTAAGGAATTACTAAGTAATCCCATGATAATAAAGGATGCAAGAAGAATGCATGAGGACCCTAAATACCTAATACTTGATAGAGCTAGGCATCATAAGGTAATGATTAATTTACCGAAATCTGAGAAAAGAGGCAGACCTGATATTGTTCACCAGGCATTATTACTCATACAGGGTAGCCTACTTGCACGTAATAAATTAATTAAAACGTATATCCATACGATAAATGATATAATCATAGACGTGAATCCGGAGATCAGGCCTCCTCGTAATTACAACAATTTCATTGGCTTAATGAGCCAATTATTTAAAGAAGGTAAAGTACCGCCGGGTGCGAGTAAATCATTACTAAGGATAATTGGTCATGATATAAGGCAGGTATTTAATATAGAAGCTCCAGACCGAAAGATACTCCTCGATGATATTAAGGGTAAGGAAGTATCTATGAATTACCTCGTTAATTATCTATCTAAGTTTAGGAAGCCCTTAATAATGATTGGTGGTTTTCCGAGAGGCTCGTTTGAGGAAAACACGTACTTACTAGCTGACGATGTCCTTAAAGTGGGAAAATACACTATGGATACCTCCTCAATACTGTGTAGGTTATTGACGTCCCTTGAGATCGCCCTTGGTCTTTTTGCTTGATGCTCTGAAATATTTATTAATCCAATTATTCTATTTAGGCTTAAGTGCCAACATTATGTGTGGTATCATAGGCATTACATCAGTACCTGGAAGTCTTAGAGAGCCTATTGGTAAGGTCGTTAGGAGATGCCTTGAGAGACTTGAGTATAGGGGCTATGATTCTGTAGGTATTGCCGTTGTTAAAGGTAGATCTATCGAGGTTAGAAAGGGCAAAGGAAAGATTGCCGAGGTTAGTGTCAGGCTTAACTTCGATGAGGTTGACGGGACGACCGCCATGGGACACACAAGGTGGGCGACTCATGGAAAGCCAAGTGATGAAAATGCTCATCCACATACAGATTGTACAGGTGGTGTTGCTGTTGTTCATAACGGCATTATTTCCAACTTTCTAGAACTTAAGGAGGAATTAATAAGGAAGGGCCATACATTTAAGAGCGAGACTGATACAGAGGTCGTTGCACACTTAATAGAGGAATACCTCAAGATGGGGTATAAACCCTTCGACGCTTTTAAGGCAGCCTTATCAAGATTAAGAGGCGCCTACGCATTTGTTGTTTCAATCGCCCAGGAACCAAACAGGCTTTATTTTGCTAGAAACACGTCTCCCCTCGTTATTGGCATTGGTAACGGCGCTAATTTTGTGGCTAGTGATATCCCTGCGTTTCTCGAATTCACTAACACAGTAATAGTACTTAGGGATGGGGAGTATGGATATGTGGAACCAGGTAATGTGTATATTGAAAAGGATGGAGTACCTGTGAATATTGAGGAGAGAATTAGGTTAATTAGCTGGACGCCTGAAATGGCTAGTAAGGAGGGTTATCCGCACTTCATGCTTAAGGAAATACATGAGCAACCAATTGCCATAAGCTCAACACTGGCTGGCATTGATGAGAGAGCCTTTAATGATGTGGTTAATGCGGTGTTAAGCTCAAGGAGAATATTCATTATTGGTGCTGGTACCTCGTTCCACGCAGGTCTAATAGGCGATTACCTATTAACGTCAATGCTCGGCCTCGATACACACGCATTGATATCCTCCGAGTATAAAAAGTATCTTAATTCCGTTAATGATAATGATTTGGTAGTTGCGATAAGCCAATCTGGTGAGACGATAGATACCTTAGTAGCTGTAAGAGCATTTAAGGAGAGGGGTGCTAAAGTCGTTGCTGTATCTAATGTAATTGATAGTGCAATACCAAGAGAATCGAATTACGTACTATACACTAGGGCCGGCCCCGAAATTGGTGTTGCGGCTACGAAGACGTTTACGACACAGCTCGTTGTATTAACAATTCTCGCCTTAAAGGTTGGTATTGCCGCAGGTAAAATAACGAATAATGAGTATAGAGATGTCATGGATTCACTAAGTAAAGTACCCGGTATAATTCAAAGCGTTATGACGAGGGTTGAGGGTAAGGTTAAGATGCTTAGTGAGTACATGAGTAAGAGACAGAATGCGTATTACCTGGGTAGGGGTATTGGTGTTCCATTGAGTATGGAGGGTGCTTTGAAATTGAAGGAAATAGCGTATATACATGCCGAGGCCTATCCGGCTGGTGAGAGCAAGCACGGGCCAATAGCTCTCGTTGAGGAGGGCTACCCTGTGGTGTTCTCTATATTAGATGATGATAACGTAGATGCATTGCTGGGTAATGTTATGGAGATGAAGGCTAGGGATGCCTATACAATAGGACTTGTTCCTGAGAAGTACGTGGGTAAGTTTAAGGAGTTATTAAGCACGACATTGGAAATGCCCAACCTTGATTATAGGATCGCACCCATAGTGTATATAGTGCCTATGCAATTACTTGCTTATTATACTGCGGTGGCTAGGGGTTATGACCCAGATAAGCCCAGGAACCTCGCGAAAACCGTAACGGTGGAGTAGGTATGGCGTACTCAAGGGAGATAATCGGCGTGGTTCTCGGTGGTGGTAAAGGCACTAATATGGAACCCTTAACTCCACATCTTGAAAAATCACTCATTAGGTTATTGGGAAAGCCCCTCATTTATTACCCAGTAAAGAACCTGACGCAATTAGGATTGAAGAGTATATACATAATTTCTAGGAACCCACCCAAGATAAGTAACGAGTTGGGACGTTATTTTGAAGGAGTTTCTTTAGAAAATATTGGGCAGAGAGGTGATGACTTAAACAGTGCTTTAAAAATGATAGGAGAGGTGGCGGTGGGCAAGGGAACAATGGTAATATCATTTAGCGATGTAATACTGCCTCAGAATGCCTATGAATTGGCTTTAAGTAGTCATGTGAACTCTGGTAAGGCAGTAACGGTATTAATGACCCCATTGTCTGATTTACAGGGGTATTTTGAGGTTGAGGTTAATGAGGGAGTTTCAATAGATAAAGTATCCACACATAAGTCAGGTTACGCATGGACTGGCATATTAATAGCAGAGAGTGATTTTGCAAAATCTCTATATAAATCCGGTGGAGATATTAATGAGACGCTGAAACAATTTAAGGGTAATATCAATGTTGCCCTATGGAGTGGTTGGTTTGTTGATGTCAGTTATCCCTGGGACCTATTGACTGCGGTGAAGTACCTACTAAGTGATGTGAATGAGACAAGGATTAGTAGGGATGCCAATATCTCGCCTAGGGCTGTTATTGAGGGTCCCGTAATAATTGATTCTGGTGCTAGGGTTGATCATGGCGCAATAATTAAAGGACCCGCATACATAGGCGTCAATGCTTATGTGGGTAATAATGCAATAATTAGGAATAGTACATCACTTGAAGAGGAATCCGTGGTTGGCGCTGATGCGGAGATAACTGAATCATTGATTGGGTGCAAAGCCACGGTGGGTAGGGGCTCATTTATAGGTAGCTCTGTAATTGGCGATGAAAGCACAATAGAGCCAGGTGTCGTAACACTGAATGTGCTACCAAGTGGTGTTGAGGTGTCGCATATATCGCCAGTCATTGTTAAAGGTAAGCAAATAGCCAAGTTAGGGGCAATAGTAGGTCCCAGGACTAGGATAGGCGCTAACTCAGTGATATATCCAGGCTCCATAATTGATGCCAATAAATACGTACAACCATTATCAATACTAAAATAGGTGTAAAACTCCACAATGACCTATGCCGAAATATATACCTCCAGGGAAGATTATGTCTCAATACTCAGCACTAGATTAAACATAGACCTTAAGTGCGAATATGTGCCATGGTTATGGAATGCCTATGAGCTACTTAATATTGATACAGGTACTTGCCTCAGCAATGATGAGTTAATGCTAAAATACATAGATACCTACAGGAAATTGAGGATAGAAAGAAGCGTACGTATAATAGCAAATTTGAAAAACGAACTTATGACTATTAGAGGGAAATTAAGGAAGAATTGTAGTGATGAATTGTTATGTCTTGCGAATAGACTGTACGAGTATGACAAGGCCGTAAACACGTTATATAGCTATTACCTAAAAACTCATGAATTAGGTAACGAGGAATTATCCAAATTGTCCGTGGCTTTCAGTAGGTATAATATGCCAACCATGAGCTTAACCGTATTTAATGAATTGATTAACTCATCAGCGCCTGATGATTTAAAATATCTAACATTCATATCATTGTTCAATCCAATAACGTGGCCTCTACATATTACCATGGATATAAGGATATTGCCGTACCTTAACTGGGTCCTCATCTATATTGGAGATCATTATGTATTATTAATAATGAGCCTAGGTCGTGCATACGCAATTAGTGATTTGAATATAAATATTGATGGAAGTAGGATGGTGCTAAGTAATGACTTTGAATTTAGAAGCGTTATGAGCGATTATATCATTACCAATATTGAGTCTTTAGACGGTCATGGATTAATATTCATGGGCAACTGGAGCGAAAAGGCCGTTAATTTTACTCTAGATCATAAATTAAGGGAAGGTTCAGTAAAGGGTTTATTCCTTGATTCTAACGTATCTACCTTTATACCAATAATAGTACCCCCTCATGATTACTTATCGATCAAATACAGCGTGTAATTAATTATTTTGAGTCTATGAAACCCTTGGCGCTAGGTAGAATTGCACAGAGCCTATTGCGAATTCCATGGTTAATTTCAGTGGCTTATTATTATCGAACTCTATTGTAACGGTTTCGCTTATTTGCTTCATGGGCCTTATAAAATCAAGAAGCAGTTCGGCTGCGTATGTGGCATCGTGAGAACCCTGAACTGAATATTCATAAAATACCTCGTCACTACTTGCGTACGTCGTCTCAAGGGCCTTGCCACCCTCACCCTCGGCGATTACCGAGAAGCTATCCTCCTTAGCCACTAGCTTTATGGAATCTGATATTTCGCTCGCCGCGCTTACTACGTCTAGGAATGTCCCCATGTCCATTCTAATCCTGACCGGGTACTCTAGCTTAGGCTCTGGGACCTCCTCCTCAGCTATGTTTATTATCGGCAAACCAAACTTCCTATAGAAACCTCCCTCCCTACCCTTCTTCGTATATATCACTATGAAGAACCTATTCTTGCCCATATCAACACCAAGTTCAACCTTCTCCCTAGCCTTAACCCTCTTCAGAATCTTCTTAACAAGGTCAAAGCTTATACCAATCCTCAACTCCTTAGTTACGGTGAATTCCTCGAGACTTGAGCCAGGAATATTTAATATTACCAGCGATACCTTACTTGGATCTATGGATTTCATCTTAATACCCTCAGAATCAATCACGAGATTGGACTCCTGAAGCAGGTTCGCTAATGCCGTAAAGACGTACCTAAACTCCTTACCCTTAGGGAACATTATCCTATAGTATTCCTCAGTCTCAACAACACCACCTGCACCGCCCTCCTCTGTACCTTCGACTTCTTCCCTTTCCTCAGCAGTCTCCTCGGTTTCTTCCTCAGATTCCTCTTCCTCAGGATTCTCCTCTTCTCTCTCTGGTTCTTCGCCTTCAGACATAATTAGATAAATTAAAGCGCCACCTGCTTAAAAGGTTTTCATTATCCATAATAGGTATTTCGGTTAAGAGTTCGGTCTCACCATAACCATCGCCTTCTTACATCATATCCTTTCCTCCTCTCGTAATTATCCAGGCCTTATCGTGGCGCTAAAAACAACGATGTTTATTATGAATTACCATGAATTACTTAGAAAAGAATAGAGCTATTTAAGATCCGAAATATTGATTTACCTCATAAAAGCGTTGAAATTAACAAATGCCGTATTTATTGCTTGGTATTGATGATACGGATTGGGAGGGAGGGGGCTGTACTACCTACGTGATGTACTCATTCATAAAATACCTAGTTAATGAGGGGCGTATTGATAAGGTCATAGGCCTACCTAGATTAACTAGGTTGAATCCATACATTCCATTTAAGACCAGAGGTAATGCCTCGTTGTCAGTAATTCTAAGTATAGATGATGAAGGAGAGGCAGAGGATTATGTGGAGACAATGAAGGATTTGATTGATAATATGGTTAAGCCTACCGGTAAGACGAGTCCTGGTATAGCCTATGTTGTTCTTAATGATGTTTCTAAGATCAATCCCAGGCTAACCTGGTTTTACGAAAAAGCAATTAGGGATGTTGTTACCATGGATCTAGCAAGAAGAGTCGCTGAAAGGGTAGGGGCAAAGTTGATAGGGGGTAGGGGCATCATCGGCGCCTTAGCATCACTTGGTTTTACCCCAAGGGATGCTACCTTTGAGTTCACGTCATATAGGGCTGAGGATACTGAAAGACCCATTATTGACCCATACGACGTTAAATTGTGGGACGAGGTAACTGGCCCATTTACGTTTCTGAATATTGATGGTGAGCACGTACTTATAGAGCCTCATGGCCCTGATCCTGTGTTATTTGGTGTTAGGGGGGATTCTCCATACCACGTGTTGGCCATGGGTAATTACTTAGCTAATAAGTATGGTGCTGTAGGTTGGATTCTATACGTAACTAACCAAGGCACTGGTGAACATAGGTCACACGCTAGTAGTATCGTACCATATAGATACGCGGATATAACGGGTGTTATAGTGAGCTTGGTATTCGACGAGCATGGGCATGCGTATTTAACGCTTGATAATGGCGTTAAGGCAATAGTGTATAGGCACTTGGGCATTTCTAAGGATCTCTCTAAATGCATCGGATGTTTGGTCCAGGTATGGGGTGGCGTTAAGCCTGACGATGAATTAAGCATTTATGTTGAGGGTATTAGGGTTTTACACGATAGGTATGTGGAAATTAGGAATCCCAAGTGCCCCATATGTGGCGGGCCCATGGAGTCGGTAGGGAGGTCAGGTCTCTTAAGGTGTAAAAGGTGCGGTTTTGAGGATAAAATTCCTAGGGTTTTTGAACCAAGGAACCAATGGTTCTATGCAAAACCAAGGAAAAGCGAGTATAGGCATTTAATGAAACCTGGCGAGCGTATAGGCCTTGAGGGTCTTGCACTCTATATGCCTAAACCATCTCTATGGGTTTATTGATTACTATAGAGAAAGGTTTTTAACCTACTCATCTACGATGCCCAAGAGATTTATGGAATTAGAGACGACAGTTGAGTCTAGGATTATGAATGCTCTTAGAATTAATTTAAAGATAAACAGTAACTATGAAATCAAGATACAACGGTTAAGTAGATTAATTCGGCTTCGGAAGCTTATGAACCTTGGACTTTAAAAAATCAAGGAAGCTAGGTAATTCATCCTCATTAACCCAAAACAGAACCGGTAGCTCAAGACCCTCATTATACCTATGCCTAATACCAATAGGATACTCAACCACCCTCATGGCAGAAATATCATTCTCAGAATCACCTAGATACACCACAGGACCCCTTATACCCATAAGCTCCCTGAGCCTAGTAACAGCATAGCCCTTATCAATGGGTATACCTGGATATATGTCTATGAAGGGATGACCCCTGTACCTTATTACCTTAAGGCCGAGCTTTTCGGCCGTGCTTACAATGACATCAATTATGCTCCTATTAATAGATCCCTTAGCCCTCCAATCAATACTTAGTCCGCCGATTAACCTATCAACATGCTTTATCTCTATGTACACATTCCTCATCTCACTAATACTGTTTATTAGGTCAATTAAGGACTGAAATTCCTCTTGCCATTTAGGTAATTCCTCATGTACATAACGTGAGTTGCCAACTCTTATCTCAAGACCATAGGTGCATGCCCATGCATCGGCAAAGTCTGTCCTAGTTACTAGGAAATCGCAGTCCTTAGTACTAATGACGGCTATGGGTATGTATCTGCCTAATTCACTCAATTTCTCATAAACGGCCTTAGGAGGCCTACTCAACTCCCTAGCTACGTCTATTGGCGCTATTGTTCCATCATAATCAGTGAACAGGGCTGCTATGTCCCTTATTTTTTCAATTCCTATGAACGACATACAGTTAAGGTAGAGTTTGGCACTAAATTAAGATTTATTATCTTTAAGCGTGAGGATTAGGGCAATGTACCTTGATAAGTTAGAGGAGAGGATGCTGCGTGGTGATTATGGAAGTGCAATTGCAAGGGCCATGGAGGTAATCGTTAAGGTTGGTGATGTATTAAGAGCGGATAGATTAATCGATATTGACACCGTGCATGTTGCTGGTGTATCGTATTTAACCATTGGTGACCCAGGTCTTGAGTACCTGGAAGATTTAGCGTCAGCAGGGGCTAGGTTCCGTGTACTCACAACCGTAAACCCGGTGGGTATTGACGTGCTTGATAAATGGGGGATTAACAATTACTTTATCGATAAGCAATGGAGAATAATAGAGGCATTGAGGAAAATGGGGGCTAGTTTATGGCTCACATGCGCACCGTATGAGTACTTGCGCATTAGGCCAAGGACTTACCACGCATGGGCTGAATCTAATGCCGTGGCCTACATAAACGCTGTGTATGATGCCTGGACCGAGAAATTACCTGGCCCCTTCGTAGTCTTATCAGCACTTGTGGGTAAGGTACCACGGTATGGACTTTACACGCTGGATGGACGTATACCGACGCGCATAGTTAGGTTGAACCAGGACAAGGCCATTACTGACCCATTAATAGCCGGTTTGATAGGTAGGAAGATTGCTGAAGCCGTTGGTAATGAGAAGCCATACCTGATGGCGAAGATTCAGGGTAATGCCGTACTCAAGCAATTACTTGCAAGTTACGCTACGTACTCACCACATGCCTTTATGATAATCGATAGCTTGACGCCCAACTATAGAGAGTATGCCAAGATGATGGACAAACATGAAATAATTGATATAGATCTATCGGAAGTAATGAAGGGACATGAAGGTAAGGGGCAGGATTTTGATGCCGTATTTCTTGGGTGTCCTCATTATGGATTTGATGAGGTTACCTCCGTGATAAATTACGTAAGTAGTAAAGGTTGGAAAAGGGCATCAAAGCCTGTGTATATAGCAGTAACGCTTTTCACGCTTAAGCAGCTTGACCCTAATGTTGTGATGAAACTTAGGGATTCAAATATATATCTAGTTACGTCGACATGCCCTGTAGTTTCGCCTTTCCTTAAAAGCCTTAACGTGAGTAAGGTTGCTACAGAATCCGTTAAGCAAATGTATTACCTGCCTAAGATGGTTGGTGTTAATTACATAAGTTGTAATGGTATTGAATGCCTAGATTTAGTATTTAACGACTAGGTGGGTACTATGAAATACATATCGTTCGATATCGACGGGGTTCTAGTGAATTCTGAAGAGCGGCTTAAACTATGCATTAAACCTAACAATGAGGTTGATTGGGATTGCTTCCTTGATTGTAATAAGTTATACCTTGATAAACCAAAACCAAGAATAATAGACTTTCTAAACTTCATAAAGGATAGGGGCTTCGGCATAATAATTGTCACAGGTAGGAGGGAATCCATGAGGGAGTGCACAATTAGGCAGTTAAATATGTATGGTATTTATGGTTTTGAGGAAATATTCATGAGGCCCAATGATAATACCGAGTCAGACCCTGTGTATAAGTCATGGATGATGAAGAACGTGCTAAAGAAGTTTAAAGTTCTTGTTCACTTTGACGATAATCCAAACACAGTATTGGCTCTAAAAGGCACTGGTATTGATGCTGTCGTGTTATCATGAGGTGGGTGTATGGTTAACATTGGGGTCCTGAAGTTAAGGGGATCCATGCCTTACTATGAGGAATTACCGTTTAATGTAATCGTTGATAAACCTAACATTATTAAGGACCTGGACGCGTTGATAATGCCGCCGGGCACACTCGTGGAGTCAAGGGTCCTAGAACGCTATGGCTGGTTAGGTAAGGAGGTTTGGGATTTCGTTGAGAGGGGTGGTTATGTCATTGGTGTGTGCTCTGGCGCTCAATTGCTATCTAGAAGCATTAACCTAAATGTCAGGGGAGTACCTGGGTATGTAAATGGTATCGGAATACTAGATATCTCCTTTGAGCCGCTGATAGTCACAGGGCCTGTTAGGGTTAAGGTAATTAATGAGTCCTGGGCCACGAAAGGCCTATTAAATAAGGAGTTAATTGGTTGGCAAGCCCATACATACGGTAAAATGGTAATCCAGGATCATAATAATGTCCAGGTCGATGGGATCTCGATAATTTCCAGGTATAACTATAGAGATGCCATGATTGAAGCACCAACTCTGGTGTCTTCACGAAAATATCGTGTATTCGGTACGATGGTTCATGGGATATTAGGGCCAGAATCACCAATAGCTAGGAATATGTTTCGTGAACTAGACGTCCATGACGAGTCAATTAAGGATTACTACAGGAAGGGTCAGGAGAGAGCATGGTTGCTGCGTAAGGATTCTAATTCGAAGGGTAATCCCAGGATAATCACCGTAGTCTCAACAATGACTGGTGAGGGAAAGACCTTGATAACAAGCGCCATTGCCCATTGCCTAAATGAGTCTGGTTATTACGTAGGTGTTGCAAAGCTTGGCGGCGATATAAGGGACCTACACCCCAGTCTCTATATACTTAAGAGGCCATTCAAGCCCTGGATGAGTATTAAACTTAAGTGGAATTCTAAATCGCTGGGTTGGACATCTTGGCCCGACACCATTAAAGAAGCAACTAGCCTAGGCATTGACTTCTTAATAGTCGAGGGCGTAATGGGGCTCTTAACAGGCTCATCAAGAGATGGAGGTGATGACCCATCATCAACCCTAGGTTTCATTAGGCATGTAAATACTGACGTAGTATTGATAGCATCAGCGTCATATGACGGTGTTGAGGGTGCCCTATTTAGATTGAGGCATTATGTCAATAAGTTAATAGAGCTCGATAGGAAGCCCATAATCGTAATATTAAATAACACGTACCACGGCGTTCACGAAGATGAGGAACTGAGGAAATTTAATGCAGAGCTAAATGCATTATCAATATACTTCGTAACAATAAGCAACTTGGAATTATCATCAAAACCCGAGGAATTAATAGACCTAGGTGATTATGAAGAAGCCTCAGTAATAATATCAAGGAACATATGCAACAGTTTTACGTCCATTCTAAAGGCAATGAATTACCTCCGGTAAAACGTAACCACTATCGCACATCCTCATTCATACGGCAAAACCTACCTGAAATATATTTAATCCCTTTTATCTTACACCTATGCATAGTATAAACATTATAGAGATATAATCATTAATCCAATGAACTACTATGTCCGGAATAACATTCCTCGTCAGTACGAATATAAACCCAGATATTATACCGTAGAGAAGGATGTACGCAAGGATAGTAACAACAGATAGGAGATCATTAAGACCATAAACAGCCAGGTAAACTGGAACATGCGCTATCATAAAGTATACAGCACTGATCACTATCGCGGGTACTGAATTAAGAAGTGTTGCATTGCCTTGCTTAGGCAATAATCTATTTAGCATGAACCCCCTAAACACTATCTCCTCACTTATGGCTATTGGAAATAGGGTATAGACGAGAAGTAGTATGTTTGTTAGGGAGATTTGAGGCAGCACAATAAGTGGCAATAAACCGCTTATTAAGAACCACGTGATGGCTAAGGCTATTACTAACGGTATAGTCATGGCGCCAAGCAATGGTTTCCATGAGAAACCAAGCTCTCTGCCCAAACCGCGAATCTTTCCGCGCCTAATCACTATCATAGCAATAATTACTAGGTAAAGATATGGAGCCAAATCACCAAGTAGGTACGTTGAGATGAGACTCACTGGATTGCTAATTGCGTTATTTAGTGTTTCGGTTATTGATGATGATATATCGTAATGAGAACCTGTCGATATGTACGGCATGTATGTCATAAGAACAGGCACCACTATAGCTATTAGCAGTATTGTCGGCCATACAACATCTCCTAGGTATTTACTCATTACATGGTCGGTTTAGTGATAATTAATAATTCCTACTCTCAAAGTATTGGTTATTGATAGTATCAAAAACAGCGAGACAGCGGTTTAATAAGTCAGTTAAATTATTGATTTAATTGCATAATGAGGAGGGAAAGCCGTAAAGAATTAGAGGAAGAGGAAGAGTTCGAGGAAGAAGAGGAACTTGAGAGTGAGGAAGTGGAGGAGGAAGGGGAGGAGGAGATTTCGATAAAGGCCGAGACACCACAAAATACGCCGCCCTCGATAGTACTTACCGTAACGTATGATGGCAAGGTAGGTAAGGCCCTTGTTAAGCTATATGACCCGGTCAATGATAGGGTGTATTTCTGGTATGATAATACGGGTCATAAACCCTATTTAATAACGAATGTCAGGCCTGAGGAATTGATTACAAAGTTCACTAAGGTAATACTTCATCCAGGATTTAGCCATATAGAGGTTGTGGAGAAGTACGATTCGCTAAACGATAGGAGGGTAGTCCTTACGAAGATAAATGCCAAGGACCCACTTAGTATTGGTGGTAAGTCCGACTCAATAAGGGAATTATTACCAAAGACCTGGGAATCAAAAATTAGGTACCATCTATGCTACATTTATGATAATGAGATCGTGCCAGGCATGTTCTACAAAATTGAGGATGGAAAACTGGTTCCAGTACCCATAGAGATACCCGCTGAGATCGAGGATTTCATAAAGAAACTTTATTCTAACGATAATGACTTTCTCGAGGAGGCCAGGAGGTGGATACCGCTATTTCAAGCCCCTGTCCCAAATATAAAGAGGCTGTCCCTCGATATTGAGGTATTCACACCTCAGGAGAATAGGGTACCGAACCCTAAGGAGGCTAATTACGAGATTATATCCATAGGGCTTGCCGGCAGTGATGGGTTAAGAAAGGTACTGGTGCTCAGAAGGCCTGACATGGAGTTGAAGCCCGAGGACTTAGAGGATCTCATGTATGATGATGTTGAGGTAGAGTTCTTCGATAGTGAGTATGACATGCTTAAGGAACTATTCTCAATAATTCTTCAGTACCCAATCTTAATAACATTCAATGGTGATAATTTCGACCTTCCGTACATATACCACAGGGCCTTAAAGCTTGGTTTTAGGAAGGAGGAAATACCGATAACTATAAGGAGGGATGAGGCATCAATAGCCCTTGGCATCCATATAGATTTGTATAAGTTCTTCAATATTAGGGCAATCGAGGTATACGCATTTGGCGGTAAGTATAGGGGCATGGATAGGACCTTGGACACCATAGCCCATGCAATAGTTGGTATGTCAAAGCTGAGTAGGGATAAGGTCGTTTCACAGATGAGTTATGTGGAGTTGATAAATTACAACTTTAGAGATGCGTTTTTGGGGCTTTATCTAACTACCTATGATAACAATCTAGTGCTTAAACTAATAATACTAATGTCAAGGATCTCAAAGACCCCACCCAACGACTTAGTTAGAAGCCAGATATCGGCTTGGATTAGAAACATGCTTTATTATGAACATAGGAGGAGGGGTTGGTTAATACCTGAGAAGGAGGATATCATAAAGGCTAAGGGCGAGGTTGCGACTAAGGCTATCATTAAGGGTAAGAAGTACGCAGGAGCCATAGTACTAGACCCAATGCCTGGCATATTCCCCAATGTCTACGTCCTCGACTTCGCAAGCATGTACCCCTCAGTCATTAAGCGCTGGAATATTTCCTATGAGACTGTTAAATGCCCAAACGAGAAAGAGATCAATAATAAACCCATACCAGAACTGCCTCACTGGGTGTGTAACGATAGAAGGGGATTAACAGCCCTAATAGTCGGTTTACTCAGGGATTTAAGGGCATACGTATATAAGAAACTAGCGAAGACAGCACCAAGTGATTTACTAAAGAGTTACTACAACGTTGTACAGAGCGCATTGAAAGTATTCATCAACGCATCGTATGGAGTACTTGGAGCCGAAATATTCCAGCTATACTGCCCACCAGCCGCTGAATTAACAACCGCGCTTGCCAGGTACGTGTTATCCAAGACAGTGCTAAAGGCGGTGGAGCTAGGTTTAGTACCTATTTATGGAGATACCGACAGTCTCTTCATCTGGAACCCGAGCGAGGAGAAGCTTAAGGAATTAATTGAGTGGGTCGAGAAGGAATTCGGCATTGAGATAGAACTCGACAAAGTCTATAAATTAGTTGCAATGAGCGGCAGGAAGAAGAACTACGTGGGAATACTTAAGAGTGGCGAACTTGACATAAAGGGCTTGGTCGGTAAGAAACGCAACACACCCGACTTCGCTAAGGATGCGTTTAATGACGTGCTTAGCCTACTCTCTGATATACAGGGCCTTGAGGATGTCGGTAAGGTGGTTGAGGAGGTTAGGAGTAGGGTAAGGGATTACTATAGAAGGCTTCAGAGGAGAGAAATACCACTTAATAAACTCGCCATTAGAACAGCACTTACGAAACCCCTCGAATCATACGTAAAGAATACTCCTCAGCACGTAAAGGCTGCATTACAGCTAAAGAACCTGGGTTACAAGATTGGGCCTGGCGATATAATAATTTACGTAAAGACCACAGGTAAGGATGGCGTTAAGCCAATACAGTTGGCTAGGATAGACGAGATAGATCCTAATAAATACATCGAGTACTTAAGGACATCACTAGAACAGGTTCTTGATGCCTTTGGAATAGAGTTCGAAAGTATTATGGGCTCGTCAATAATAGATAATTATTCGTAATAAAATCATTCCTCAAGGAACTCCTCTCCCTCACCCTCCTCAGGTGTTAATGATGTTAATATATTGTTTATGACTTGATTTATAGCGTCATCATTTATATACGGCATAATAACGACGAATTTGTCGGCCTCCATATCCTCACCCATCCACCTATTACTATAGATGATCTCGTAGGTAGGTATCTCAACTTCAGCCTTATTACCAACCCTCTTAACACCGAATTTCTCAACCCTCTTATAAAGCTCCTTACTCAATGGAAGGCTTAAATTGATGGTTTGGGGAACCTTAAGGACTATGAAGTCTGACTCATCTGGATTCCACTGATCTAACAACTTCTTAACGTAGCTCTTCACGGCATCAGCCAAGCTAGTCTTAACGATCTCCTTATTGGCAATATTCTTATTCTCCACGTAAACAACCACATTCTCCATCTCTTCGGGCATAGCCTGAATAAACAGGCTGGGAATTGATTAATAAAAATTGCGTTAATAAGGAAATAACGAAGCACCAAGTAAAAAGACAAGCATTCCCCCATTGAGTAGGGATGGTATAGATATTCAATTATTTATTGACCTCGTGACGATGATTATCCTCTCTATAGCCGTAACATTCGTCAATACGGCAAGTACTAAAAGGCCGTACAGTATTACAAAACCCTTATCCACTATTATGAATAGAAGAAGAATCAACAAAATTATGATTAACCTCTCCTCCCTCTCAAGAAGTCCAACACCCATCATCTTAACACCCAGGGCCTCAGCCCTGGCCCTCGCATAACTAGTCATTAACGATCCCAATATTGCTAATAGTAAAAATACCGTACTTAGAAAATCGCCATTATACATTAACCAAAGATCAAGCAGGGCTATGAAATCCACATACCTATCCAGCGTAGAATCTAAAAAGGCACCAAGCTTAGACGACCTGCCCCAATACCTAGCAACTAAACCATCAAGCATATCAAAACCGCTGGCCAACACCAATAATATGAACACTAATATGTAAGCCAAATGTTCATGCGTAATCACCAGGTAGGGTGTTGGTAATGTAATTATTAGCGATCCGATAGTTAAAGCATTAGGATTTCTGGGTAGAACTTTCGCTAAGCCTCTCTCAAGGAGTGTCTTTCCAACTCTTTCTATCCTATCCTTAAGTTTGCCGAGAACCACAGTCAACACCGCAGTTAAAGACATCCTTAAGTATTGAGGATATGAAATCCCTAGCCTTTAACCATAGATCAAGAACCCCAGGCCTTAACCTATACATCTTTGATTCACCACTCATGAAGGTCTCTATCAAACCGTCTCTCTCCATTTTGTATAAAACTACGTAAACACCTACGTTCGTAACATTAATCCTAAAACGTTCTCTAACCTCCCTGGCTATTTCATAACCATACATGGGCCTTTCCATCAATAGTTTAACTATGTATATCCAGAGGTTCTCCTTAGTAAGTTTGCTTATTAGTCTATCGAGGGCCTTTTGACTCATGGAGATTACAAGGTATCACTGCAATAAACAATTATTTAAAGGGTTATCCCATACTGCCGTGATTTAAGGACTATAGATCCGTGTTACATAAGCCAATAGAGAAAGATTTAATAACCCACCATTTACATAGTCTCGATGTCACTAAAGGGAGCTACATTCCTAGAAAGTGTCCTACAAACTCTAAAGAGAGCTACAGAGTTAGGAGGATATCCTCAGGAGGTCTATGAAATTCTAAGTAGACCTCAAAGAATAATAACAGTAAACATACCCGTAAGAATGGATAACGGAAAAATACAAGTGTTCACGGGTTACAGAGTACAGCACAACAACGCCCTAGGGCCCTACAAGGGCGGTATAAGGTTCCATCCAGAGGTTACTCTTGAGGAGGATATAGCGTTGGCTACGGTTATGACTTTCAAAAACGCACTTAACGGCTTACCGTATGGCGGCGGTAAGGGCGCCGTTGCCGTTGATTATAAGAAGCTAAGCAAGAGAGAACTAGAGGAACTAAGCAGAGGATATGCAAGGGCATTGGCACCCTTCATAGGTCCTGAGACCGATATACCAGCACCTGACGTCGGTACTGACCCACAGATAATGGCTTGGATGGTTGATGAGTACAGCAAAATAGCAGGTCACAACGTACCTGGCGTATTCACAGCAAAGCCAGTGATATTATGGGGCAACCCGGTTAGGGAGTATTCCACAGGTTTTGGCGTAGCTGTATGGGCTAGGGAAGCAGCTAAGAAGTTATGGGGCGGTCTCGAGGGCAAGACGGTGGCTGTCCAGGGATTTGGTAATGTTGGTTATTGGGGAGCATACTGGTTGGAGAAGATGGGCGCTAGGGTCGTTGCAGTAACGGACAGTAAGGGTGGAGTCTATAACCCGAACGGCCTTAACTTAACGGAGGTTAAGGCTGTTAAGGATAAGACGGGTACGGTCATGAACTACGACGCCCCAGGAACTAGGAAGATAACGAATGACGAGGTACTTGAATTACCGGTCGATGTATTGGTACCTGCCGCACTAGAGAATGTAATACACAGGGGCAACGCTAATAACATAAAGGCTAAGCTAATAGTTGAGGGCGCCAATGGACCAACAACAGCCGATGCAGAGCAGATACTCCATAAGAAGGGCATTTGGGTATTACCCGACCTGGCGGCCAATGCTGGTGGCGTCGTCATGTCATACCTAGAGTGGGTCGAGAACCTACAGTGGTACTTCTGGGATGAGGAAGAGACGAGGAATAGACTAGAGAGAATACTACTTGACACGTTTAACAGGGTAATGAATAGATGGAATAAGTTAGGTACGAGCCAGGTAACAATAAGGGAGGCTGCCTACGTAGAAGCCGTAGACAGGATATACAACGCAATGAAGGTTAGGGGCTGGATCTAAGGCCTAATTAACAAATCATAGCTTTAAATACACCCAACCCTCGCTCTCTTTCTTCACAATCTCCGCAACACCTGCATTCACAATGACGGCGCCATTAATTAAATCCTCCTCTCTAATACCCCTATCTCTCATGGAATTCCTGCAGGCTGCCACAATAACTCCTCGCTTAATTAAATCCTCAATATCACGTTCGAAGGAATTACCCTTAACCACAGCCGTAATTGCTGATTGATGAAAGACAACCTCAAGTTCAAGGTCGGGTATCTCGTTTAATAAATTTCTGATTGATTTTAGGGACTGAGTCATATTACTAATGTCGGATACCTGCACTATAACCTTCATGGCCATGGTAATCAATAGGCACTTACTGTCCCTTAAAAATTAAGATTACTCAGCAATGCAGGCTTAGATAATTAGAAAATTTAGAAAATAAGGAATTTAATTCACCATGAATAAAACACGTGTGAGCGTAGACATATCATTGCCTGGGTTTAACGTAATAACGGATATCAAGGGAGATTTATCAGGCGTGAAGATATCCATGGCGGGAAATCAATGGTTCGTAATAGACGAATTAATGCAGTACCTAAATTCACAGGGTTTCAGTGCGTACGTTGAAACAATACCACCAGGATTGGTAAGGGAGAGGGCACTGGGTAAAGCCCTCAGGGTTGGTAATCTAGTCATTGACGTTAAGCCTGAGATAGTGTCGTTACCACCGCAGATGCTTCAAGGACTTAGTATCAATGATTACTTTGAATACGTCGAGAATGACCTAGCCATAGTGTACATAGGGTCACCGATTAAGGACTGGTGTGAATTAAGGGATAAGAGGGTGGCAATACCAAACCCGGTAACCGAGGGCATTGGCGCATTATTTAGGGATCTCTACAATGAATACTGCGGCGATTACCTTGAATTCGTAAGTAAAGGCAATGTTTACATAACGAAGATACACCACAGAGAAATACCGCAATTATTAAGCCAAGGCCTAATAGACGCAGGAGTCATGTGGACAACCGAAGCAAACTACTGGAATTATCCGCACATAACACCTGCTAAAAACAAGAAAGGAAGACTGGCCTTCGCATTAATGCCATGGGCAAGTAAGGAAGCCAGGGAACTATATAACCAATTAAGAAAGGATGAGGTAAAAAGGATTTACGAGAAGTACGGCTTCAAATGGATAGCATGAGAAACCAGAGAACAAAACCTATAGTGATACCGTCAGCTTAACATTTCATAGAAACAACCCATCAATTTATAACGTATTTAAAGACAAAACACAAAAGAGAAAATGAACGTTTTGGCGCCACCGCCGGGATTTGAACCCGGGACTTCCGCCCCACGAGGGCCTACGGGTTAACAGCCCGCCGCTCTACCGGGCTGAGCTACGGTGGCATGTAACCAATATATGCGTGGTTTTTATGTTTTTCTGATTTTATGAATTGGCATTATCATGAGAATTGATAGTGAATTCCCTTTCCGCCTTTGGGGTAGTTCCAATCAACTGCTCCGTGTGGACATGCTATTCTGCATGTACCGCACTCTAGGCAACCTTCGTAGTTGAAATGTACATTTCCGTATTCGTCCACAGTATATAATCGTGCTGGGCATACATATGTGCAGGGTTTTTCAACGCAGTTTTTGCATATTTCGTAATTAACCTTGATGTGGGGTTCCTTATCTATTATGTAGGAGTTTAGTCCGAGTCTTTCTTCGATCGATAGATATTCATTACTCATAAGGGAATATTCCCTATAGGTTCAGTAGTACTGTTATTAAATCTTTCATTGCTGTTACAAGTGTGAGATTATTCCTATGGAGGGAGTTTAGCATTGTCCCCAGCATCTTCTTTACATTATCGTCAACGGTGTATATATCCTTTACGAAACCTAGGATACTCTTTACGTAATTGTTATATATCGTATTGTTATTTAGAACAGCATTAGCCTTATTGTATGCCTGTAATTCCTTAATTATGAATGAGTTTCTAAGTAGCGACTCGTAGTAAGACAGAGCCTCCTTTGTGTATTTTCCTTCATCATGCGCCTTCTTAACGGTTTCTGCCGCTAAAACGCCTGACCAAAAGGCTAAGTCAACGCCTCTTATGATTATGCCCGTATTCAGTACAAATCCTGCTGCGTCACCCACTATTAGGAAGCCATCTCCATATAATTGATCTAGATTGCCCATGGGAACCTCCGGTACTAGGTGAGCTGAGTATTCGATCACTGAGCCGCCTTTTAACAAGCTATGCACGTACGGATGTCTCTTGAAAATTTCGACAATGTCGTACACAGGCAGCCTATTCCTTATTGCGTGTTCTAGCCTAACCACAACACCTATGGTTACGCTATCCTTATTTGTATAGAGAAATCCACCACCAGGTAAGTACTTTGTTGGATAACCAATGAATAATTGGGCTACCCCTTCATCATCGCCTAGATTAAGTCTATCTTCAATGACCTCCTTAGGCAATTTAATAACCTCCTTAACACCTATGGCAACCTCATGAGGCTTCCAATCATCCCTAAAGCCCAGATCTCTGGCTAATATTGGATTGACACCCTCAGCGTCAATGACGACATCTGCCTTAAACACATCTCCGCCAGCCAGTACCCCAGACACCTTATTATTCTCAATAAGTACCTTATCCACCTTAGTACCAGTTAATATGAAGGCTCCATTCTCCTCAGCCTTCTTGGAAAGCCATCTCAAGAACTTCGATAGGTATGCTGTAAAACTATTGCGATACTCATCATTACCCACAGACAATTCTAGTGTTAGGGCATCATTATCATCCATTAAAGTTAGCCTTTCCTTCCTAACCCACCTCTCTATGGGCGCCTCCCTGTTAAAGCCATCAATAACCTTCTCAAATACGTGTGAATATATACGTCCGCCAAAAACATTCTTAGAACCCACTCTTTCTCCACGTTCAATTACCAAGACATTAAACCCATACTTAGCCAGGGTATAGGCGGCGCCAAGCCCTGATGCGCCTGCGCCAATTATTATCGCATCAAAGTGCTCCTCGGATGTCATAGGTCTCATTAGAATTATGAATTATGAAGTTAAAAATTTCTTACATTATGATGCACAGAATTATTTTAATCTCGATAATCGCCAAGGTGAAGTCGTAGAATGTGCAGAATAATTTTACGTAATACTTAAAAATGATTATGGATCAATACATTGTATGTCAACTCCTATATTCTATCCGAAGGACACTTTGGTTTCTTTCACAAAGGATGAAATAATGTTTAGGGAGAGCGTTAGAGAATTTGCTCAAAAATACATTGCGCCTAAATGGATTGAGATTGATGAAGAGGCTTCGAAAGATCCCATGAAGATACCGCTTGATCTAATAAAGAAGGTGGCGGATCAGGGATTACTATGTATACCGTGTTCTGATAAATATGGAGGTCAAGGTGGGACCTATACCATGGCCACGATAGCGATTGAGGAGTTGGCCTATGCAGACCCTGCCGTGGCATTGGCAGTATATACATTATTAAATAATGGATGGCCGTTCGCCCTTCAGCTATTTGGCAAGGAGGAGGTGGCTCAGGAAATAATACCCCATGTAAGTAAGGGTGAGGCCTTTTTCGGAATAGCATCGACGGAACCTCAGGGTGGTTCTGATGTTGCGAATATAAGGATGACCGCTAAGAAGAGTGGTAATGTGTACGTGTTTAATGGGGAGAAGGCGTACATAAGTGGTGTTGGTGAGGTTCAGGTATTGCCGTGGGGCGGTGGTTGGTTTTTAATAGCGAGGACAGGAGAGGCTGGGCATAGGGGTCTTTCTGCCTTTGCGTTTCTTGCAAAGAAGAACGGAGTAATAAGGAAGGGGTGGTATCCCACTGTTTATCATGATATTGGAAGGCATGGACTGACCACGGGAGGTTTTAAGTGTGAGAACTTCGAGTTGGAGCAGGAGTACTTAATTGGTGAGGAAAACAAGGGCTTTTACTACGTGATGGAGGGGTTTAACCTAGCTAGGATATTGGTTGCCGCCGCCACGGTAGGGGGTGCCAGGTGGCTTCTTGAGCAGGCGGCTCAGTGGTTTAAGACCAGGAAGTTATTCGGTAGGTACATAGCGTCATTCCAGGGAATAAGCTTTAAGTTCGCGGAACTCTATGCTAAGTATGA
The DNA here is from genome assembly GCA_023256215.1 of Vulcanisaeta sp. Taxonomy (GTDB): domain Archaea; phylum Thermoproteota; class Thermoprotei; order Thermoproteales; family Thermocladiaceae; genus Vulcanisaeta. The sequence continues at coordinate 40,898 of JAGDXB010000118.1, forward strand.
GGCGGCTAGGTACTTTGTGTACAGGGCTGCGAGACTTGCTGATAAGATTTACATCGAGAAGGACCCGGCATATAATCCTAAGGATTTAAACGTGCCTGTGGCCCTAGCTAAGATGTATGGTCCAGAATTAGCCGCAGAGCTTGGGCAGGAGGTTATGAAGTGGTATGGCGCGTATGCATATACGAAAGAGTCGCCAATTCACAGGGCATGGCTAGGGCTATTCTCATACACGATAGGGGCTGAGGGTGCTCAGAACATAATGAGGTACATCATAGCGAGAGACTTGTTGGGTTCGGAATACGTAAGGGACTGAGCTGGTGAGGCTATGCCTAATATCATCGTATGTGTTAAGCATTCGTATGATGTACAACAACTTAGGTATGATAAGACAAGTAGGAAGTTCCTACTTGCGGAGGCCCCTAAGAAGATGAGTGACATGGATAGGAGGGCCGTGGAGGAGGCGCTTCGAATTAAGGAGAAGCATGGAGGTAAGGTTATAGCCTTAACAGTGGGTAATCAGGACTCAATAGACACAATAAGGCAGGCATACGCCATGGGGGTTGATGAGGGCTATGCCGTTATTGATAAGGATTTTGAGAGTTACGATACGAATAACGTGGCATTAATACTCGCCCAGGCCATAAGGAAGATAGGTAATTTTGACTTGGTATTGTTTGGCTCAGCGTCGACAGACGGTTATTCACGACAGGTACCTCCTAAGGTCGCTATGTACTTGGGCTTACCTTTCATAAACTTTGTGAGGGAGATTAGGTTGGAGGGTAATTATGTGCTGGCAACCTCTGATTATGAGGATGGTCTATACACATATAGGGTAAAGTTACCAGCATTAATTGCTGTAACACTCGATATAAATGAACCAAGAACGCCAACACCAGCCGCGATACTGAGGGCCTCTAGAAAACCAGTAACCCAATGGACGCTCAAGGACTTAGGAGTAGGAGCCCTAAAGAAGTACTTTGAGGTTTTAGATTCCTACATGCCCGAGACGCCTAGGAAGCACGTTATTTTTGATGCGTCATCCGACGATAAGATACCTGACGCTGTGCAAAAATTAATCGATGCGCTAAGACGTGAAGGAGTGATTTAGAGGTGGGATTATGGTCACCATACTTTCATACTCAGAGAGGGCTGATCTTCAGCTTGAGCTGGCTAGCTTGGCTAATGAATTAATAAGTAAATTGGGTGGTGGTGTTTCAGTAAGTGCCTTGATTGGGTATAATGTTAAGGGTAATGCTGACATGCTGAGTAAGTATTTCGATAGAGTCTTTATAATTGATTCGGAGAATCTTAAACTATTCGATCTATCTAATTATGTAAGTGCATTGATGGAGGTCGTGAATAAGGTAAAACCTGACATAATTTTGGTAAGCGGAAATAGGAGAGGTGGGGCTGTGGCGTCGGCATTATCTGCCGTTTTAGATGTGGGTTGTGTGACCGAGGTTGTGAAGGTGGAGGTTATAAATAATGATGTTATAACCTATAGGAGCGCTTATGGTGGTTTGGGGCAGGCTAGGACTAGGGTATTAACAACGCCTAAGATAATAGCCGTAAAGCCAGGGGCTTATCAACGCTCCACAGTGACTAAGAACGGGACCGTCGAAGAACTTAAGGTCGATCTTAAGAAATCGGAGATTGAATTGGTCGATATGAAGCCTAAGGAGGCTGGTGTTAAACTGAATGAGGCGGACATCGTGGTAGTCGCTGGAAGAGGCGTCAAGAAGAGGGAGGACCTACAAATGCTCGATGAGTTAGCAAAGATTTTAGGTGGTGTACTTGGGTGCTCAAGACCACTATCCGCTGACTTAGGGTGGTTCCCGAATTGGGTGGGTATGTCAGGGGTTACAATTAAACCAAGGCTTTACATAGGTATTGGTGTCTCGGGCCAGATACAGCATGTAGCTGGGATCAGGGATTCGAAGATAATAGTTGCGATAAACATAGATCCTAATGCACCAATATTTGAGTATGTTGATTACGGAATAGTGGGAGATTTATATAAGGTGGTACCGAAGTTAATAGATGAGCTTAAGAAGATACGTCAGCGATAAATTTTACTTAAAATTCTTAAGGTTTTGAAGAACCCCTAGTATCCTACCAAATTCCCTTTCTGTGGGTTGTCCATTTATGCTTACTGTATCTATTACCGTGAACCCTGCCTTTTCTAGCCTTGTCTTCACGTGCTTTGGTACTACGTCTCCCCACCCATAGTCTGTAATTATTAGTATTGGCTTACCACCCCTTAACTTCCTTATTAGTAACTCTATTATGTAATCCATTAGTGGGAATGGTTCTGTATCATATGTAGATATGCCAAGTACTATCCCGAACGCATTATTAACGTCACCAATGAGATCTCCTATGTTTGACCTTTCCTTATCCGTAAACCTGTAAACCGAAATTCTAAAACCCCAGTTATTAAGTACCTGGGTTATGTAGTTCATTATTGAGTCAATAAAACCATACATTGAGGAGTATACTATGACGATCTTACTGTCGCGTGGAATTTTTAACGCAAATTCTCTATACACATCAATTGCCCTACCTACTGCATTACCCCTTAATACCGCACCGTGGGATGGTGCTATGACCTCTATCTTGTTATTCGTTATGGACAATACCTTATCGAGGTTTTTAATGACATTGTCTCTATAAAAACCTATAATGTTCGTGAAATATTTCCTCATGGAGACTATATAATCCTCAGGTATATCATCGATAATCACAGACTTTGGAATTGAGTAAGCACCGAATACGTCGCATGTTATTAAGGTGTTTATTGGTGATATGTACGTAGCTATGGTGTCGGGCCAGTGCAGCCATGGTATGTGTATGAACGTTAATTTATAATCGCCTATTGTTAAGACCTCTCCGTCACTAACGGCCTTAAATCTTGGGTTAATTCCGTAGAAACTTCTTATCAACTTATTAGCCATTGAGCTTCCTAGGATTGTTATTTGTGGATTTTTCTCATACAACGTCTTTATTATACCACTATGGTCAGGCTCTGTATGGTGGATCACAATGTATTTCAATTCGCGGATATCAATTATGGAGTTTAGGGCGTTAACGAACTCACTATCTAAACCTTTTTTCCAGGTATCGAAGAGTATTGCCGTACCATCCTCAATTAATAGATATGCATTATACGTTACGCCTTCAGGTATTTCCCACAACGCCTCAAAGTACTTGGTATCTGTGTCATTATACCTAAGTATGTATAAGTCCCTGCCTACCTTATCTATTATGACGTTTGCATCCTTATTCATAATAGTGCGGTTTAATACCTATCTATAATTATTTAAACTGGATCGGGTGTTTATTTAAAATATTTCAATACATTAAAATTCATCTATATTTAAATAAATTCAAATATGTTTAAACACCATTATCATATATAAATATACCTATTCTTCTGTCTCAGGTAAATAGTGCTTAATTATGCCGTAGTAAAACACTACGCTGAATATTATTGTGAATGCTATTGTTGATGCTATCATCCCGTAGATTGCGTATAACGGTAGTGGCATCACGGTGTTTAGTAATTGATTTATAGTAGTGCCTGAGTAACCGTTCATGAACAGGTATGGGTATCTGCTTCCATCATTAACGAACTCCATGAGTACTAGTATTACCTCGGATAAAATACCTGTTGATATTACGATAGGCCTACTGATTATTCCCTTATCAGCTTGATATAGCGCTGTCGTTCCTAATATTGCGAGTACGGCCACGAGGATTATTGCCACGTAAAATAATGGATATACGAAGCTCAGCTCGGGTCTTGCGCCTAGTAATGGCCCTGATATGTTGTTGGCTATGTATGGGTCGAACTCAGTTAATGTAACGTAGTAATAGGCGCCGGCTATTGCTTGAGGGACAAGTAGTGCCACGCCAACACTGAGTGATATGCGTATGCCCCTCACGTCTAGGTTGCTTTTAGTGGCTAGTATTGCAGCAATCACGAAGGCGCCTATGTCTATTCCGCCCAGTATTGTGTGTATTATTAAGGGAGGGTATATTGGATTTAGCAACGGGTTTACGGCATCAGTACTGCCCATAATGCCTACTGGGTAGTTTAGACCGGCGAATAGGTACCTGAAGCCTATTGGGACTAATAATATTGATGCGGCAAGTGGTATGCCGAGTAGGCTATGGTTCCTTGGGCTTATACGGCCCCATAAGTGCCAGTACATGACTATTAATGGTATGCTTAGTAGGATCCCCGTAAGGGCTATGGCCACTGGGTAGTAGTAGACCTTTGTGAATATTGCTGTCATGCTTGGGAAGAAACCGCCCATATACACAGTCAGTATCGTGCCCCACACACCACCAAATAGGTCGAATATTACGAGTATTCTAAACATCCTCCTAGCGAGGAACTCCAGATAATAATCATTCCTTAAGTACGCTAAGTACCTAACCGAGACCGTGAGTACCGCAGCACCTATTATCACATTTACGAAAATTAAGTGCATTATTAGGGTGAATCCAAGTACGGAAAATAGAAATAAACCAAGACTCATGCTTGATCACCCCTAAGGAACTCAATAATACCCTTGATCATACTTGGTCTAGTGGCTACGTAATACATGGCTAATGAACCGCCCACTGCTATTATCGTCAGAACCGCTAATACAAATGCCACGAACCAAGGCATTATCGTGACCGGGGTTACGACCTCATTACTCGTTATCAATCCGTAAACAGTCCACGGTTGCCTACCGATTTCCCTAGCTGCCCAGCCCGCTGTGGCAGCTATCGCAGATCCGAAGGTCATTACAAATACAAGGAATGGTAGGACTGTGTCATAACCAAGTAAAACACTCAGTATCTTGTTGTTTATGAAGTCCGTTATATCACTTAGCACAGGTACCTTAACTAAATATGTGAATAATACAAGCACAGAAGCCACGGCAACAATAATGCCAGCACCAATCATCGTATAGTAGAACCCACTTATGAGTGGTGCTAATGGTTCGATGCTAAGTACAGAGGCTCTACAATTATCGGCCAGTGATAGATTAGCCGCATTAGTTATGTAGGATAGCATTGTTGGGTCAAACTTCGTATAAAGCACACCAAGTGTAGTATTGCCTAACGTATTGCATTGGCTAAGATAATACCCAAAGCCGTAAATTGGGTGGTGAGGATTCCCATAGGCAAACAATGCCTCTATTGGATCGTAAAACTCATAGCCGTAAACTTCCTTACCGCCCGTCAGCGTTACTAATGCCGTGAACTTAAGGGGTTGGTACTTAACTACTGTATCTCCCATGAAGTGACCAAGGACTATTGGCTCTATCAATAATATAATTGTTAATAGCCAAAGTATCGGCTTCATAAGCTTCAGGTACTTCTCATCACGAGTCCTGAGGAATCTAACCGATAATGCCGTCGCTACTGTACCAAGCCCTATGGCATAGGCAGCAAATAGTGTGTGTAATGTGGTTATTACGGCGTCAGGATTAATGAGAGGCGCATTTGGATCTAAGTAAAACGTACTAACCAGGTGGGTAAAGTTCGGGTTCGACAATGCTGCACCCCCTGAGCCAGCTAATGTATAGTTTAACAATAAAGCTGCCAGGTTTAAGGTGCCAGTTAAATTAGCATCATTGGGTCCATAGTCAGGTAAAAATGGATATAATACATGGGGTATTTCGCCCATGCCCCAGGGAACATTCATCCATGCATTAACCGATAGTATGAAATAGCCCGATAGCGAACCAAGAAACCAGGTTATTGTTAGGAGTATTATTGAGTAATTAACTTTCCACTTACCAAGGGTTATTAGGAAGAATACTACCATGACAGCCTCGCCAATAAAGGCGATAGTGGCCTCATAAAGAAGTGGCAGGAAGCCGGAAGAAGCATAAAGTAGTATACTCGTTGGCCATATATCAAGCAAACCAAACTCGACTATTGTGCCTGTCACCACACCAAGTGCGAAGTTCACTATCCATACATTGCTCAATGTTTTCGCATACTTAATATAAATATCATCGCCAGTCCTAGACCACAGTATCAACCAGGCCAGGATTGCTAATGGGAATCCTAACGTTAATGATACGAAGGCCGCGTGTAAGTATATACCATAGATAGTCATTATGAATGCATAGTTAGTATTCAATGTATGCTCATATAGCGCTTTGATGATTGATGAGTCAAATAATCCCATATCACCTCCCTATATGTGGAAATTCATAATTAATAAATCCTAATACGTGTTCAGTATTAATAGTTGATACGAAAGACTTAAACCATTTGCTCGTTAATTTAATGTAAATATCATATATAATGAAGTTATTTTTACTAATCACCACCTATGAGGTTCTGCCTCACCCATGGCTATTATCCTCAGTCTCTCAACGCCATTTATCTCCTTAATTATTTTAACGACAGATTTAGGAACAAGATCCTCCCATTCTGGATCTCCCTTTATCATCAACTCCCTGATCCTCGTTGAGTTATACCTACTCCTATCATACATGGGTTGCTGCCTGACCTCAATACCCGCCTCCTTAAGTAGCATGGCGACAAATGGATTCCCGGTATAAGCCACCTGAAACGGTGGTGTGTATGATCTTAGATGCCCAAACCAGGCGGCGTTGTTTTCAATGTTTGGTATTGGTATTATTATAACTCTGGATAAATCAACACCACCCTCCCTCAATGCTTCCCTAAGCATCCAGATTCTTTCGCCCACGGTGAATGGGTCCTTAATTATGTAATTGAATTGCGCAGAGCCTATTATTATTACTACCTCGTCAACCTCCCTAAGAATATCCCTAATGGCCCACACATGGCCCCAATGTGGTGGTTGAAACCTACCAATGAATAATGCCCTTACCATTCATGGTCGTGATAATGTCGAATTAATAATTTTAAGTTTTCAGTGGGTCTTTACGAGGGATTTATTATTTAACTGCTCATTAAGATTTCGTTAATTGACGTTTATCTCATAATTTATTTATACTATATATTAGGATAGTATTTAAATAAGTCCCTGTGCATATTCCTATGTATGAGTGAGGAGGTTAAGGAGGTAAAGATTGAGACCAGTGGTAAAGTCATTCAATCTCCCTGTGGTCCTATAATTCACGGCCTTGAAGATGTCCTTGTTAAGACAACTACCATAAGTGATATCGACGGTAAGAATGGCATACTATGGTATAGGGGCTATAGAATTGATGACTTGGCTAAATACTCAACATTTGAGGAGGTCGCCTACCTAATACTGTATGGTAAATTACCAAATAGGAAGGAACTCGATAATTTCAAATCACTACTCGCGTCATATAGGGATTTACCCAGTGAGGTCTACTCGGTAGTTACGACGCTGGGCAAGGTTAAGGCACACCCGATGCTTGCCCTTGAGGCTGGTGTGGCAGCTTTGGGTGCATTTGATGAGAACCCAAGTGATTATAGTAAGGAGGCTAATTTGAAGAGA
>JAGDXB010000086.1:0-2801 GCA_023256215.1 Vulcanisaeta sp.
ATCACCACCCTCCTCAGCCCACCTTTCGAACTGCCCCTGCAACTCGTCATTGATGAGCAACCTACTAGGCGGCTTAGCCCTATTGCCAAAGATCTCCCTAGACCTTTGGCTTAGGGCCAACTTATCGAGGTTCTTCTCGACATTACTCAGGATGCTCGTGCCGACAGTCGACAAAACAGCAACCCTAATCGGCATGAGGAAAGAGTGAACAAAGACTATTTAAGCGTTAGGGCAGTGAAAAATTTAAAAATGAAAGTGTTTCTTCCCAGTCAGTCTCGTAAACCAAATACGCAAAGTAAGCGCCAGGAAGGTTTCAAAAATATTAAAACTAAAAGACATTTGTCATGGCATTAAATCTTGAAGTATGAGAAACGTTAAATCGAAGACTTTAATAGAGTATTGAAGATAAGCTTTCATGATGTTTGCTTAGTGATTGAATTAGTTTTGGGCTGTTAATTTCAAGGTAAATGTTAGGAGGGTTAGAATTTGTTTCGAGAAATTGATTGATTTTATCGATGATAGGGTTTAGATTAGTTGTTCGATTTTGTTGATGCATTTGTTGTAGTACTTAATGAATATCTTATTGTCGCAGTATTTGACGTGTATTGTTGTTCTTTCAAAGCCTGCGTGCGCTATGAGGTTTCTCCTGTTTGGGTCGCACCTCACGGCATCTTCACTTGATTCACCGCAATCCTTAATGTAGTTATTAATCTCCTTATTCTTGACCAACCTATATAGGTTAACTGGGCTACTCTCAACTGTAAGTTTGTAAATATATTCATAGGGTGCCTCCCAGCATTGCTTACCTTTATCAATGAGTAGGTTTATGCAGTTAACGTGTTCTTTAAGTGTGTCGACTTCGTGCTTAAATAATTCAATGGCGGTCTTAGGTAGTCTAAGCCTGTCAATTGCTTCGCTGAGGCAGTCGAGGTCGTACCAACCACCATCTCTACTGCACTCATGAATGACGTTCCTCAGAGCCTCTAGGGCATCGATACCCATCCTCTGGAGGATTAAGTCACTGTTGGCGGCGTAATCCCTACTGATAACTACCACTTTTCCTTGCACGTTGATGGAAACCTTACGCGTAATCAACTCCTCTATATCCTTTACCGCATTTATAACCAACTGCTTGAACTCCTCGAAATCATCACTACGTAGTTTTTCCGCTACATAGAGTAAGGCACCAAACTCTAGGGCTGTACCCACCTTATTTACCAACTTGCTTGAGAGGTCTTTGATTCTTCCGTCATTGCTCCTTATCCTTCTCAACTCATCAATATTGGTTACATTAGGTTTAGGTTGTATAGATACTGCGGTTCCTTCGAATGCACCTATGTTCCTAAGCACCTCATTAAAGGTTAAGCCCTCCCTATCCAGGTCTAGCACATCGACTATGTTTATCCTCGATGTTACGCAATCCTCATTCACTGGGTCAGAATTAACGATAAGTAGGCACCTAGGCCTGCCATACATTACGTAGAGCGCCTTAACCACCTCACTCAAGGCACTAATGGTTATTGCGGGTAGGTAATTAACTCCGTGGGTTATGTCGAGAACCACAGCGTCGGGCAACTCCTTCTTTAACACCTCATACAACCTATTCATCAGTACGAACTTCGTATTCTCAAGGGAACTCTCAAACCTATACCCATACCTACTGAAATCTCCCGCGCCAGGAACCACAATCGGGTTGGCATAATTAATGCTCCTATTCCTGAGGAATGCATCAGCGTATTTCCTAATAACCTCCTCCGCATGCTTAAGTATCTCACTGTAACTGATCTGCCCCTGTTGTTTAATAATCTCATTATAGAGGTCCTCATTAAGGCTGCAGACCTCATTGTCGGTCTCTAGCTTAGCTCTATAGTCAGTGTTATTGGGGTCGATACAGCTTAATTGACTAGTACTTGATGAACCACCCTGCTTAACTCCATCGCATTTAGTGACCACCGTGTCTTGTCCAACAATGACCACCTCAATCTCGGCATTACTTAGGTTCCTACGTAGGGCATCGTATATTGTTGGTGTTGATGAGTAGGAGTATCCTCTGACGGAGTTGTCATCAAACACGTAATCAGACGGTCTACCACAGACCTTGACCGGGATCTTTGGCACCACGTACTCGACATAACGCCAAAGGCGTGGTAAACCCCACGTAGCTATAACAACAACCTTGTTAGTATCTCCCTTACTCATATACCTAGTGATTGCATTGTTATGAATTAAGTTTTACCTGGTTGGTTACCTTCACGCAACCTACTTTCCGCATTTTCTCCCCTCATTACTGCCATGCTTATGTTGGGTATTTTTACGGGGTTTACTAGGGCTATTCCACGTATTAGTAATTCCTCCGCATTGATTTCATTAATTAACTTTGCATATATCGTACGTGCCCTCAGGTCTACTCTGAGCCTTAAGGAATTCTTTCCTAAATAATTTACAATACTGCCCAGTGAGACACTAGTGAATATTTTACGTTGATTTCAAAAGAATATTGAAAGCCTTTGTTTACATAATATTAATTTCAATATGAGCAAGCTAAGGGTTCTGCAGATCGTTTTAATCTCTAAGGAGGGAAATTAAGATTACAGACATGGTTTTATTTGAGTTGTTTTTAATATTAATTTTAATTATAAAAATATAATTAATATTGGCTTATACCCATGTATGTTTACTTACTTGGTCTTGAATACCCCGTAGCCTAGGGCTGTCTTGGCGCCGATACCGCTTTGGAGGGCTTTATTGACTAACCATTCTAACTCCTTCACCGTACATGCCATGTTGCATTTAGTATCTAC
>JAGDXB010000086.1:2811-8982 GCA_023256215.1 Vulcanisaeta sp.
CAATACTGCCCAGTGAGGCACTAGTGAATATTTTACCCACGAACTCCTTGACCACCTCCTTCACAATGAATTGCAGGGGGTTATTCGGTATTAGTATTTCATGACCGTAAACATCGAATATCTTAAATACGTTGTTTGATGTCTTTGCCAGGTTTATTAATGATGCGTAGAGCGCCGACTCGTCTTTGCAGTGAAACATCCTTAATGGCAACCCAGTAATTTCTATGCAGGGGTTTCCATTACCGTCAGCATTGGTTAGGTAAATCATGCTTTTAACGTGTCCTGCTTAATAATGAGTACATGTTTATTACTGTTTTTAGCTTTAGGAGGTTTGGGATCGCTACGTCCTCTCCATCAACCTTCGGGTATTGAGGTATCTTCAGAGCCTCCGCACCAACCTTGTACACGATATCGCCTAGGCTCTGCATTAGCTTCTCATTCCTAATATACGTGTATGCATAGGTAACCAATGCCCTGGCTAGGTACGTTTCATTCCCACTCCTCAACGCGTCGTATACCATATCGCCAATTTCATAAAGCCTGTAGAGTAGTGAGGAGGGTATTGAGGGGGTGCTTAGCAGTGCTTGGGCGATTTTAAGGAAGGCGCGGATTTCATTCCACTTGAATGACTGTATTAAGTCCTCGGCACCACCTGGATATTTAATGATGTACGGTTCCGTCACCGTCATGGATACCGCGCCAGGGACATCACCGATGTACGCCATCCTCTTAACATCCCTCTTCGCTACGCCCTCGAGCCTCCGCGCCTCGTTATAGGCATAATAAATGGGATATTTAGTCCTGAAGATTGCGATTCCCCCCGACATCGATAGGCCGGTGATCTTATTAACGTGCTCGGCAACACTCGCCAAAAACTCTAGTACGCAGTCCCACCTACCGTAGACTGCAACATCATCACCGCCTGAGTATAGGACCACGAGGTTGTCAGAGCATTCCTTTAGTGACTCGCGCACCTTCATCGGCACGTAATTAATCGCGAAAGACAATATTGTGGAGAAGCCCTCGAAAACGCCCGGCCTCTCAGCGAGGGCCCTAATCCTGGAACCCAACTCATCGGCATCAACAACACCCAAGGCTATGTAGTTACCCATCTCATCAAGGCTCTTAAATACGCCACTCTCGGTAATTGGATGGTGAGTATCCATCATAACCCAGCCAAACACTGTCTTGCTCAATATCCCAGGGCTTAACCCATGGCTCTCTTTCGGTATAAAGTTTAGTGAATCATTGACCTTTAAGACCTTAATCAAATCCACCTTATTAACATCAATCCTGACAATACTAGTGATAGATTTAATGAGTGATGCCACGTCAAGCTCGTTATCGGCACTAACAAGTATTAACAATGCCTTTAATGGCTCTATGAACAACCTAGTCAACATAATGTGCCCACCACCAACATTAATCTTATCGTAACAAAGCAGTGGTTCAGTAACCCGCTCATTCCCACTGTATAAAACCTCTATGATGAATCTTAGGTTCCTCGATGAATGCCCAACGGCAATTGATAGTATGTTCATTAAGGATACGTGATCACTAACATTGAAGGTTTGCGGGGCTATTGAATCGGCAAGAAACTTACTCACTTCTGACCCTCTTACGCAAGTATTGTTGCCAGCCACGACTTCAAAGGTTTTCTTCGAAAAATCGCCAAACCTATCCGCATAAATATTAGCCTCAATGGCGGTTTCACCAATAAGTTTACCAGGGCCCCTCCATAATTCTTGGTATGCATTCTTAAATTTCGCCTTATCCTTAATATCGTAACTCCCTGAAACGTGCACTTCAAATTGCAGTTCATAATTGCTCCACCTAAATATTTCCTTAAGCGTACCCTCAATAAGTTCCAGGGCTTTGCCTCTATCATTCTCATCAATTAGCAGTATTATTTCTCCAGGCTCGGGCGCTATGTTGTTTATTTCCGAGTAGCCTAATCTCGTAACTAGGTAGTCAACGAGCACCTGCTGAAAAAGCTGCAGGAATAAGCTCCTACCCCTAAACCTCTTTGAAGCCTCTGTCTCACCGATGACGTTAGTCACGAACCTCTGAATACCCTTAATATTTATGCGGACGAGCACATACTTTCTCGAAATACTTGCAAATGCCGCGGTCAATTTGCTATGCCCATATAGTGTTGTGTCGGGCACGGTCTTATAAACGGCTGCTGGTACGAACAACGTCGTTGACTTAAAGACGTAATTAATAGTCTCTAGGAGGGTCCTATCATTACTAATGCCGAGGCTCCTCACCATTTTTAACATACTATCCAGATTGTATCGAACCTCCCCATAGTCCTTGGCCGCCTTCGACCTATCTTCCCGCAGGTAATATTGATCGGGGTCCTTTCTAACGTCTAAGATACGTATTGAATAGTATAGTGGCTTATCCCTAGATAGTGGTGATTGGAGTGGGGTTTCGACAATATCCTTAAAGCTCTGCCTTAATGCTTCATCCTCCTCACGTTCTAATCCTGCTGTAAACTCATCGGCCTCCCTCCAGGCCTCCTCCCTAAACAATTTCTCGTAATCCTCGCCAAAAAGCTCCCTAATTTTTTCTGCGCTTATTTCATCATGCTTCCTGGTATCGCGATCAGCCCTTTGATAGACCTTGCCAATATCGTGGAGGTAGGCAACAATAATTTCCTTATAACGATCATTACTCACTTGAGACATAATCGTGCCCACCCAACACCTATATACTGCTCCTGGCCCTTTCCGTCTCTAATCCTGGCTAGTTTAAGTGTATCATCATCCCAATGATGCCCATACACTATGGTCATGACGCTCTCCCTGACCTTCTCAACATCCTCGCTAACCCTCACGGTCTTACTCCTAAAGCCAGTGAACATGCCAATTCTAACACATGCACAGTCATCACTGCAGTAATTCGAATCCCTCAACCCGGTGAGGTAATCAAGGTAACCCTGCAACCTATATTTATTAAAAGCCCCTTTACTCCTCCTCACCTTCTCAATCTCACTCTCAACTAAGTACTTCCCAAACTCCTTTAACGCCGTCTTCATAACGTCACACGTTATTTCGGAATCAACCCTCTTGACCTCGCTGTAATGGCTTGGGTATTGACGCGGCTTTTGTATTGCAATGTCGTATACTAATGATGAACCACTCCATGCAATGACGTAATTTACACCTATCAATTCCCCATTAGATTTAACTACATAAATCTCTGTGAATTCACGATTCACCCTCTCATAACCATCAGTATCACTAATACGTAACCTGTTTAAGGAGTCATAAAAATAACTTAAAATCCTCCTTCCAACCACTAAATTAATCCTAGCCTTAACCAGCATTTCGATAGGTTGCGCCACATCCTTTAAGTCCTTAAGACCTCGTGATATTCCCTGCAATTTACTCCCTACTTCATTGAATACCCTCTGCCTCTCGCTATCGTTTATCCTCTGAAGTATGTGGTTAAGTATTGCGGTTCTTATGAACCCCTTAAGTTCCGATGCTGGGACGACGTATGGATTAAGACTAAGTATTCTATTAATACCACTTATATTGGAAATACCCAGTTGGGTTATGTTAAAGGATAGTTTGACGTATTTATTTCTATCGCTACCTACAAGCTTAGCAATTTCCTGGGCTATACTACCCTCTGACAATTCAAGCGCTTTTGTCGGGTCTTTTCTCACTAACTCGTTAATGATTACGTCAGTATCTAAAATGAGTAGTTCATTATTTTGTATTATAAAGTCGAAATCCCTCACTAGATAATTGCCATCCCACACAAAAATCCTCGATGGATTTATCGGATCCAAAGTCGCCTTAAAGCGGCACTCTTCAATTTCTCTTTGAATCCCCATTAAAAATCCCCTTACTTAGGTAACAGCTTAGTGAGTAAGCTATCCTTCAGCTGATCAATGTTCTTTCTAAGCTCATCAATACCACTGTATTCTCCTACCTTTTCAGATGCTGGGTAGACAATACTAACGTTTATCTTCTTGGTTTTAACCCTACCGTAACCTCTCGAACCAGATGCGCCAAGGTACGTATTCTCAATTAGCGATAATCCCTCCGATATAAGTTCTATGTACTGCTTCAGGTGATTCTTCGAATTGTTAAATACCAGGAGCGTTAAATCGCCCTCAAACTCAACGTGCGGTTTAACCCTCTCTATGGTCCTTGGGTCTGCGGCTGACGTTATCCTGTCAATCCTATTCTCATTCTTCTCCTCAAGAAAGTCTGCGAGGGTTACAATCCCATTAATGCTGTAAATCCTACATACGTAATCACAAGATGGGAAGAAATCACTAACGAGTAATGTAGTCGGTGATAACTTATTGAATAAGTCTATTGCATCATTCGTTACTTTGTCTTTATCTTCGCCTTTGAATTTATTTTTCAATTCCTCATTTAATTCTTTTATGAAGTCGAGAATATGTAATGAGTTCATCCCAAATAATTTATTGAATATTAGGACGTCGTTATTCCTTAATAATTTATCGAGGAATTCCTTATACCCTAACCTATCATCCTTTGCAAGTGACTTGAGCACGTTAGGTGATAATGCATGCATCCATATCTTTCCATCGGTACTAAATAGCTCTAGACCCTTTGCGAGTTCCAGTAGTGATCTCATCCTACCCTTTATTGAGGAGCCAGGTATGTAGGGTACAGTAGCCGTTATGGATGTAGTTTGAGATAGCCCAGAACCTTCACTTCCTGGACAGGGGCATTCGTACTTCTTCTCAATCGTTATATTGCTTGTATCGGCACCGCCAATCCTACCTAACTGCCTACCGGTTGATATTAGAAGCCCTGTTAGGTTTTCAAGAATTACGTGGAATTTTACGACACCCAGCAATTTCGGGTTCTTAATTTGAAGATTTGCTTGGGACATGACTCATCACCATCACTCCTTCTCCTTCGCTACAACTGCCAATGCATCTATCAGGATCCTTGCATTACTCAATACGTTTTTAAGAACTTTGGGATCCCTAATATCATCACTGTACAACTCCCTAATGGCGTTCTCAAGCAATTTAGCGATGTTGGAGTGAATTTGCCCCCTAGCCTCTTGGTACTTGATGATTATACGAACCTTAGCTAATTCCGTAGCTAATTGCCGCCTAATATCTTCCACTTTCCGACCCTGACTTATCAACCTCTCGGCATGGTCTATTACCGAGGATAATAATTCATGGACCCTTCTATAGGAGGACTCACTCTTGATGTCCCTCTTTAATGAGTTATATATGTTTTCGTCATCGAATATCTGCTTTACGAGCTCCATCGAATCTCCCCTTAAATACTTATGCAGGTTTTCGACAAATTGATTAATAACGCCATATCGCTCTTTGTGTTGACTACCAGGGCCTGGCTTGTAATACGGTCTTGACATAAATTGCTACTTCTCTTCATTTAGAATAAAATTTAAAGTTTCTCCCATTTAAAATGAGCAATGGGTGTTGAATGATAAAGATAGCATTAATTGAGTTTTTGTCTCCTGTGAAGGTTGGTCGAGGCGAGAATTACGTAGATGCGATAACGATCTATAGAGCCCTGGTTAATGTGCTTTTTAAGTTGGGTTATGAGGATTTAGTAAATGATTTCATTAATAGGGTTACCGTATCGTCGATTCTCCCCGCGATTCGCACTGACTCAAAAACAATCTTATTCCTGAAATCGCCTTCGAAGGTGATTGATTGTGATGATAGGAGGATGGAGAAGGAGATTAAGTCCGCTGATTACTTGGATTACGAATTATTAATTAAGAATAAGCTTGGCATGGATGGCGGGTTGAGGGTAAGGTGTAATAAGTTCCATGAGGGTGGCGCAATGCGTGTCGAGGTTGAGGGCGCCGATGCCGTGGTTATGAATGGCTTCATCATTGACAGCCAAAATTATAAATTAATTGAGAATAGTAAGCGTAAGGACCTGCTTAGGCAGCCAATGCAGGAGGTTAGGTATAGGAACGTCATTGATAGGGTTACGAACGCCGCGGTTCCATTCACTGTGACGGCAATTATGCCTACTACGGAAATGGCAATACTCATGCAGGTATGCGAAGACGGTTCGGGAAAACAAGGGGAGCAACTAGTGAAGGTTCTTGAGAACGCCATTAAGGTTCTTGGTGAGGTCGGGATTGGGGGTGAGAGGAGTGTTGGTTATGGCAGGTTCAGGC
>JAGDXB010000119.1 GCA_023256215.1 Vulcanisaeta sp.
ACCCCTCTCAACGAATTGCATTAGGTAGTTCTTTATCTCGTCCTCCGTCAACCTACCCTCATAGCCAGGCTTCGGCACCACAACAGCCACCGGCCTCTCACCCCACTTGGGATGTGGAATACCAATGACGGCCACCTCGTAGACCCCTGGATGAGTGCTGATTATGTCCTCAAGTCTCGTACTTGAAATCCACTCACCACCACTCTTAATAACATCCTTAGCCCTATCCATAATCCAGACATAACCCTCAGCATCCCAAACCGCTATATCGTCTGTGTGGAACCAACCATCGCGCCAAGCAACCCTAGTCTTCTCGGGATCGTTTAGGTACTCCCTCGTTATCCAGGGAGCCCTGACCACGAGTTCTCCCATCGTCTTACCATCCCTAGGGACATCCCTACCAGACTCATCCACAACTCTAACATCAACCAGGGGCAATGGTAAACCAGCACTCAGTGCAAGCTCCCTCTTCCTGTCAATTGGCCAATCCCTCATGTACGGCTTCTCCACCGACAGCAGTATCACGGGCGCGGTCTCAGTTAAGCCAAAGCCCTGGACCACAATAATGCCACGCCTAGTGGCCTCCTCCAGTAAACCCCTCGGTAGTGCCGCACCACCAACAACGAACCTCAAGCCTTTAAGGTCGTACTTAGGCGAGTCAGGGTGATAAAGTAGGTTATAGAGTATTGTCGGTACGCCATTAACTATTGTGACGCCCTCCTCCTTAATAATCCTTAATACCCAACCCCAATCAAATCGCCCGGGATATACCTGCTTAATACCGACCAGTGTTGATATGTAGGGTAAGCCCCAGGCATGCACGTGGAACATGGGCACCAGCGACATGGCTGCGTCATAAATACTGGCGCTTATCGGTGGTGCGGTTATTGATAGGGCTACGGACATTGCGTGAAGAACCAACTGCCTATGTGTGAAGTAGGTGCCCTTTGGCTTGCCCGTGGTCCCTGAGGTGAACATCATTGTTGCCACCGTATTTTCACTAAGCTCTGGGAAGTTGTATGGCTTGGCATTGCGTATCAAGTCTTCGTACCAATAAACCTCAACACCATCAAAACTCACCTCACCATGTTCAGCTTTATCACTCATAATCACGACCTTCCTAATGGACTTAACAAGAGACGCGGCAACCCTGGCCAGCGGAATGAAGTCCTCATTAATGAAAAGTACCTCGTCCTGAGCCTGCATCATTGTGTGGAGTATATCCTCAGGCGCCAGTAGGACATTCACCGTGTGGAGCACCGCGCCATACATAGGCACCGCGAAGTAGAGCTCAAAATGCCTAATCGTATTCCAATCAAGTACGGCAACCCTACTACCCATCTCACCAGGTCTCTCAGCAGCCTTGACGCCTAACTCCTCAAGTACAGAACCAAGTCTTTGAATTCTATCCCACTCTACGGCATAGTTAGACCTGGTTATTGTACCATTTGGCGGCGCATAAACAACCTCAACACCTGGATATAGCTGGGCGGCCCTACGGATAAGCTTATCCAGTGTCAATTGATAATCATAATACTGACCGCTCATTAATAATTAGGCATTGTCATCGATATAAAGTATTACGCATATATTGGGTATATATTATTTCCGAGAAACTACGTAGTAATTAGTAAAACCACCTAGGCGAATAACCCCGGACCTAACCATGCGAAGACCTACCGAGGAAACCTCGCTCTCTAACTCACCCTCCCTGTAAAGCCTATAATACCTAGCAACACGCCTATCAACGCCATAGCTCCAGGTAATGTAGCCCTCACAATCACCAATAAGCCTCAACCTCCTAAGCGTAGCCTCATTACAACCCCACACTGTGGCAATGAATAAGCCTCCGGGGTTTAACACCTCATAAACTCCACGTAAAGCATTACCAATTAAGGGCTTGGGTATGTGATGCAACGTGGCTATTGATATTACCATATCCAGAGATCCAGGCCTAATTGGTAAGTGCGTACCAGAGCAATTGATCCACTCAACATCTACTTCGGAAGCTTTTATCATCCCCACGCTCAACTCACAACCAACATAAAGGGAGCTTCTGAAAAATGACCTCAAAACCTCTAGGTTATCTCCGGCCCCAGGACCAATATCAAGCACTAAACGTGGTGTTAGGCTTTTAATGACGTCACCAACCTCTTCAAGCAAAGCCTTAGCCAGGGCACCACCCTCCCTAGTCTTAGGATAAACCTTGGAAATTGCCTCGTAAGCCTCCATAACATCCCTTAACCTCTCCATTAAGACCCAGTTAATACATGGTAGCCCCTTATTAAGTCAGTTGAGATTCATTATTGATGATCCTGACTAAGGATAAGATGAGTGTTATTACCCTTGTAAATGAGTTGAGGAGGCTCGTTAATGAGAACCTTGTTAAGTCCATACTTGTGGACTTCGTAAAGGAAACGCCAGGTTTCACTCACATAATTTCCCTGGGTGGTAATGTTAAGCGGGTATATACTGACGACACTAAGATATACCTAATACTCACAGATGGAAGATTAATTAATGAGGGCATCGATGATTACGGTATATACCACAACATCGAGGGTGCCACGTGGGTAATCACAGGCGCCATATTCCCACCACACGGTAACGAAAGCGGTGGTTCCATGGACCTAACAATACATAGCAAGTCAGGTAAGGTAAGGAATATGCTGGAGAGAGCTGTTTACGAGGCTGTTAAGGAGAGCGATGTTGTGGTTAATATTGCGCTTTAACATTCCATAGTTGTGGTGAAGTAAAAACATTTTTTATATATGATGTAAATCTATAATTTATAGCCATGGCAATGCATGAGTTGCCTAAGCCTTGGTTTGACATTGATGGTTATAAAAGGACGAGATTACTCGAGGCTAGGTACGAGGTTGAATTAGCCAAGAGGTTTCTAGACGAGGGTTTGACCAGGAATGCGGCAGGTAAGGCATTCCAGGCGGTTAGGGCATTATTGGCTGCCCTGGCCGTAGATAATAAAGATAGATTAATTGCAAAGTACCCAGGTAAGGTGAGGATTAAGGGTGGTAAGACCGTTGATAGGGTCTATTGGGTCATAGCCGTGATGCCGACAAACTACATGCTTGGGCTATCAGCATTGATTGGCGAGGATATTCATTACCTGACGTCGATAGCCCTGCACCTCCATCAATATCAATATAATGGGCCGGACAGGGAAGGTGTTTTAAGCCAGTATAGGACGGATGATGAGGCTAGGGAAGACGTACTTCTAGTAATTAATAACGTAAATAAAATATTAAGCAAACTAGGCATTTAATGATGATTTTAAACGCAATTGGTCAATTAGGAGCTGCCGGTTGTGCTTGTGAATTCGACAGTAATCGTTAGGTTTGACGATAGCAATACCTCCGCGTGGAATGAACCATATGGAGTTTCCGTGTAATTTATGGCGGTGCCATTGACGTAAATCCCCTCCAGTGTATAGCCATAGAATGGCCAGGCTATTATGAATACCGTGGTGTTCATTGGAAGTATAAATGATTGAATTGTGGGACCATTAAGTATTAGTGATTGATTCGTCGTGAAGCCGGGCGTGCTCATTATTGTTATTATGCCACCACCATTCGTAACGTTCAACGTAGCATTGACGTAGGGCACGCAATTTATTATTATTGTCTCATAATTAGCACCCATTGATAGCGTTATGTTGTTTGACGGCTCATAAACAACAGATGGGTATTCACACCCTGTGATGGAGGTTACGTTGAAAAGCACGGTAACGCCTGGCGAACCCACGTAGGCAGGTCCGAAGTATTGCGAACCACTGCCACTGTAGTAAGCGTACCAACCATTGGACGCATTGGCACTCACTGTCCAGGATGCGTAGGCTGGTGCTGTTATGTTTATGAACATGTACGATGGGGGTGGTGGAACCTGGTCAATATTGGGCATACTTACTACATACATACTCATCGCGAGGACGTAATGAATTATGAGTATTGTCGCTGTTGCCATTATAATTAGAGATAGAATATATTTCTTCCATGACATAGGCAATCGAAAATGTTTACTTATTTTCCTTTTAAGTATTAATCAATATAAATATTTAATGTAATGCTGAATTTATGCATCACTGAAACCAAGATATTACTAAAACAGGTACTTTCTGTTTTACGCGCTAAGTCTATGCTTAATAAATGGCTAACGCATTATATACTAATTTTTTATTAATTTATCATATCACTCATGCTCGGTGGAATTCTTCAGCCACGCTAATTCGTTTAAGTCTAACCACTTCCCATACTTCATTACACTGATCATATTCCACATGATTAGGCCAGCCACAATGTGCTTACAAACCTCACCCCTAATCACAGAGGCCTCGCATGTGCACTTTGCTCCGTATGGACCCACCGAAACGTAGTAATAGGTATTATCCCTACTCTCCGAAGGTACCCTGAGCCTGACACCACTGATTACGTTACCGTCATCCTTAACATCAATAATCACCGAACGTTGGGCTAGCCTATACGAATCCAGGACCTTATCGACCCTCCAACCAAGCCTGTCAGCTAGCTCAAGAAACCATTCCCTAAGCCTCCTGCTCAATTGCGGCGTTAATTCCTCAGACAACACTAATCACCAGGGACTTGCCAAAGGCATTCACTAAATCGCATTAAATTAATCTTTCTAAACTATGAATTGGTAATACTCAAGTAATTAGGAACTGATTGCAAGCTCCAAGTACAACTCATCGATTACGGAATTCCAATCAAAGATCAATAAACCATCGATGTTCTTAAGAGCCCTCCTGGCGGCATCACGTAATCTCCAACTAACCCTAAGGCCGCACCTATTACAGAACACACTGACCTTCTCCTCATCCTCCTCCAGGAATAACGAGCCACCGCACCTTGGGCACTCAAGGTTTAGTCTTATTCTCATCGGTTTATGTTACGTAAACGCCTATTTAATACCTCCTAGTTAATTAACTAATTAGAACAACAAAACTTTCACTGAACACCCAAGGCTCCAAGGAACTCCCTAACAAAATCAACACGCCTACTAACAACGACACTGTACCTCCTATCCATACTCACCAATTCATCCCCAAGCTCACGACCACTCAGGGCATAGGCGTTGGCCCCCATGGCCCTAGACACCACGTAGGCACCCGCTATATCGAATATTCTAAGCCTACTCCTAAGATCCATGAAGGCCAGGAACCTACCCATAGAGGCCATTATCATCTCAAGGCTCGCAGCGCCAAGGCTCCTAATCTTAAACCTACCAAACCTCTCATAAACACTCCTAAGCCCACTAATCAACTTATCATCAGCGTCAGGCTCCAGGTACATGGAAACCACGGGCCTATCAATATCCCCACTTAAATCACCCAAATCATCACCCTTAACGTCAAATCCGCCTAACCCACCGTAGTACAGGGAGTCCTTGTCCACGTAATAGACAACACCGTCGGTCAGGTCATTGAACCTAAGGGCCTTACCGTACTTACCAACGGCAATGGATATTGAGTAGAAGGGTATGCCAAGGACGAAGTTTAGGGACCCATCCAGTGGATCAATTATGAATGTGTAGTTGGGCTCACCATCGCCAACCCTAACCACACCCCTCTCCTCAGTGTTTATCATAGCTCTCAAGCCCTCCTCCTCAATACCCCTGATTATTATGTCCTCAACCTCAAGATCAATACGCCTGGAGACGTCAGTAGAGCCCCTCCTCATTATCTGCCTATAACTCATGTCGCCTGCCTTAGACTTAACGAAGGAACCGGCCTTAACGGCTAAGTCCTTTATTAGTGATTCAAGGTTAATCTCCACGTTGGGTCACTCTCGAATTCTCTATTTAAAAATCCTACCTAACCCCTGAGTAGGAAGTAATTCTTCAATTTATTATCCTCAATAATTAGGTAAGCCATCCTAAGCACACCATCCGAGTACTCACTGCCTGCATTGATAACAGGGACCTTAGCACCGCCATTACTCCGTACATAATCAATGCCAGGAGCCTCATGTATATGGCCATGCAGACCCATCAACGGAGAGTACTCCTCAATCAAGGCCCTCACAGACCTACTACCAACGTGAGTCCTCAAGACCTCACCACCCCTAATCACAAGCTTGAAATCCTTGTCCAATTGATAAGCCTGATCAATTAGCGTGTTGTATGGTGGGTCATGTACGACCATGATAAGCCTATTCAACCTTGATTGGTCGACATTCCCAACAAGCTTCTCAACCCTTGCCCTAAGCTCCTCCTCACTAACCTCCCTAGGTGTTTTCCAGGGAGTCGGCGTTGAGTATCCGAAGCCCAGGAAATAATAGCCGTTAAACTCGACCACATCCTCATCAATAGGCACCAACACGTCAGAGGCTTGCCTCCTCACGTAATCAGCAACCTCCGGGTAATCATCATTGCCGGGCATTATTAATAACTTAACGCCAGCCTCCCTATACCTAGAAACCACCTTACCCAGGTCCTCCTCAAGGGCATTAATCATGAGCTTAACAAAGGTATCCCTAACCCTATCCCTATTACTGGCAAGCTCCTCATAACCAGCCCTATCAGTGACGAATGGGTAATAACCCCTACCCCTCAAATCCCTAATCACCTTGTCAAGATCCTTATCACCCACGGCCTTAACATCACCAAAGACATTAACCAAGTACTTACTAACGCCAGAACCAAGGCTGAAGGAACCATCATCCCTAACAATAGGCACAAGAGCCTTACCAGTAAGATCACCAGCAAAGACCACAACATCAGCCCTATAGAACCTTATGGCATTAGACAACTTACCAAAAGCCACGCTAGAGCCATGCAGATCCGAAACAAGCAAAATCCTTAACCTACCCACGAACACCCCTATTCCAAACAATATTTAAACCTAACCCATCACATAACCCAGAATACTATGGCCATTATTTAAATAAACAATTAAACAATAACAAATAAACAACCACAACATCGCATCGACAGAGCGAAACCACCCTAGAGTCTCAATAAGTTCTTAACAATACAGGTTAGGACCCAGCATACGGACTACACGTGTGGAGATTCCGCGAGGGAAAACTCGATGAGGGGCCCGTAAGGCACGAGCTCGAATACGTAAAGAAGCCCGTTGAGGAGGCCAAAAAGATAATCCTAAGAAGCTGAATGAATCATGTTGGCACGAATCCACGTAAATTCATAACCGCACTAAACAAAGCAATGCATTAACGCAGTTGGCGCTGCTCAACCACCTCAGCACTAACGTAGCCGAGCCCCAAAGCCCTATTCTTACCGACGCCATATGCATTGGCGATGTCGAGCAATAACCTAAATAGGCCGGGCCTCTCGGTGTATGTCACGTACTTCGCAACACCCTCAAAGGCCGGCACCCTCCTACCCCTACCAAGGTTAAGATCTAACTCCCTGACCCTAGCCTCAATGACCTCAGTATTGAATGTCAACTCCTTAACAAAACCCTTCAAATCAACCTCATTGAGTATTCCAGCCAGCGTTTCACCATTTTTATCAATCAACGCCTCACCACCCTTAAGAAGCCTCGAGAGTGTTTGAGCCGCCGATGAGAGGAACCTCGCCGGGCTTGGCCAGGTAATATAATGGCTCCTGAATATGAATGTGGTCGGCCAATACCTGACACCCCACGTAATCACAGACCTCGACCCACCACCGCCAACGTTAATCCCCAACTCACGTACGCCCGCCCTAATAACCCTCAAGACCTCACCAGTCGAGAGCCTAATCTCGGGCTTAACAAAACCATCAACAGCCCTCGAACAATCAATGAGGCTACATATGAACGAGACCCTAAAGAAGTAAACCCTACCAGGAATAAGCCTACCAACAACACGACCACCATCAAGGACAGGAGAAGCCGTAAAAGGCTTCTCCCTAGCACTATGAGGAACATTAAAGCCCAAGTCACCGAGAACCTCATTAACGACACGATTAACAAAACGACCAACCCAAGTACTAAACGTGATTGGGTAATCCACAGTAAATGTGACACTTATGCTTGTCCCAATCATTATTGTGTCACTTCATTTCTGTTCCTTTTTGCAATTACTCCATCGGCCTCATTTAATAATCCTGTCAATGCCATTACCGATGCCGTTCTTCCATCAAAAGTAATGGTCTTTAAACCACTAATGAAGTCCTCCGGCACTGCGGGCAATAAACCATGCTTTACACTGTTTAATAGGAGGCTCAATAATTCCTTTGCAAATTCAGTACGCAATTGCTTCATTCCCTCCGTGAATGCGTGCTCTAGCATTGGCTTGCATGGATCCCAAAGCTTAATGCAGAAATGGCCGTCTTTATTGTCCAGAAGATCTTTACTTGACCCGCTGCTCTTTTCAACATCAGTTTTTTGAGCATAATGATGTAAAATTATT
Source organism: Vulcanisaeta sp. (assembly GCA_023256215.1). Classification (GTDB taxonomy): domain Archaea; phylum Thermoproteota; class Thermoprotei; order Thermoproteales; family Thermocladiaceae; genus Vulcanisaeta. The sequence goes on from JAGDXB010000119.1 coordinate 8,388, forward strand.
GGTTGAATCAACAACCTTTTTAGGATGTCCATACTGCCGTTTTTCCTTTTCGCAAAGAATGCGTTCACTCCGTAAGCCGAGAGATATTCATGCCCACTAAAGCCATTTCCTGGCTTTACTTGATACCTATGGCTCGCCTTCCCGATATCATGAAGAAGACCGATAAGATAAACAATATCTCTGATATTCTCGTTCGGTATACTCAATAACCTACTTACCTTGTTAACTACGTGCACAGTAAGTGAGTGATTTAACATGTAGTTAGCCACATCTAATAAGTGCACATCCAGTGGTTCGGGCTTTTCCCTACTGGCGTTTTCACCATATGGATAATACGCCCAGCACATCCTAAACACCTTTGTAGCAGTCTGGTTTAATTATTACGTGAGGAGTTGCTTTATAGTTTTTGATGAAGTTCCTAAATGCCTTCAACTGATCCTGCCTGTCGCCACTGAATAACCCTCTCCATTCAT
>JAGDXB010000099.1 GCA_023256215.1 Vulcanisaeta sp.
CAGGCTTTAAACATAGTGGTATATATTCAGTGACACATGATGGTGTTGTTGTTGAGGTTCAGGGGGAAGATCGTTTTGAGGTTCCTATAATAGTTAATGGCAGATCCTTAGTATCCATGGATGGTATGAAGAGAATAATCGATATTGCCAATGAAACACTCATGTTCGGCAAGTTTAGGCTAATTCACCTACTACGACTAATAGAGGCAAGGCTTCTTGGTCGAAGCGATGTTGGTGATATGCCAAGAACCTATTTTCAGGAGTCCTATAGAGAATTCAATATCAATACTATTAATATTGAGAAGTTTGAAGAATTAATATAATACCCGATTCACGTAGTGTAAGTTTTTTAAGGAGATTCATTATCGTTGGCTCGGTGGGACAATTGCAACGGTAAAGGAGCCGATTCTCGAGGTTATTGATGTTAATTATAGCTATAAGACTGAGAAGGGTCCCATACCTGTCCTTAAGGACATTAATTTCAAGGTTTATTCCCACGAATTCGTATCCATAGTCGCACCAACGGGTACCGGAAAAACAACGCTGTTAAAGATAATAGCTGGATTAAGAAGACCCGATAAGGGTAAAATACTACTTATGGGTGAGGAGATAAAAGGGCCAACACCTAAATTGGCAATGATATTCCAGGATTTTGCGTTATATCCATGGTTAACGGCCCTTGAAAACGTTGAATTGGCGCTGATCCATAGGAAGGACATTAGTAAGGAGGTTAGGAGGGAAATAGCTGCAAAATACTTAGAGCTCGTTGGATTAGGTGGATTTGAAGATTATTATCCAAGGGAGTTAAGTGGCGGTATGAAGCAGAGGGTTGCCATTGCAAGGGCATTAGCGGCCCAACCCATAGTATTGTTAATGGATGAGCCTTTCGCGAATCTCGATGCAATAACCGCCGAGGGTTTAAGGTCGGAAATATACAACATGGTATTTAGTGAGGAGTCCACGGTCAAGGCAATCGTTATGGTCAGCCACAATCTTGAGGAGGTTGTTGAGTTGAGTGATAAGGTTATTGTGCTAGGCGGAAGACCGGCAAGTATCATTGCAGAGGTCGAGATAAAGTTACCAAGGCCTAGAAATACAAGGGATGTGGAGTTTCAGGATTACTTAGATAGGTTATACTCGCTGTTATCCATAAGCCTAAGGACTTAGTGGTGATTATTCATGAACATGTGGTTTATGATAGTAACGGCACTGCTAGCGACATTAGCTACTTTTGGCAGGGTAGCACTAACAATAGTACTTAGCATCGTATTTGGCTGGTTCTTAGGCTATGCAGCGGCGAAGAATGGCCTCTTTGAAAGAATATTCTTATCATTAACCCAGACATTAGAGGCGGTCCCGGTCATAACGTTCTTTCCAATAGTCCTCATATTCTTTATAAAGACGATAGGTGGTTACATAGGTACTGAGCTGGCCGTCGATTTTTTGGTCTTCACAGCAGTTGTCTGGAATATATGGGTTGGCGAGTATGAGGCCATAAAGACGGCGCCTCAATCCCTTGAAGATGCCACGGAGATGCTTAATTTGAGCTTTTGGAGTAAGTTTAGGTATCTATACATACCGGTCACAATGCCTAGGGTAGCTGGTAACGTACTTGTTAGTTTTGCTGATGCCCTATTTTACATAGTGGTTAGTGAAGTAGTTACGCTGGGTACGACGTCATACTCAGTCTTTGGAATAGGTGCATTAATAGCTTCATGGACGAGTCATGGCGAATACACATACGCCCTTTTGGGGTTAGGTATATTAATAATAATGGTTACCGCCATTCTCTTCGGAATTCTTCGTCCATTCGTCAATTGGGCTGTTAAGTATAGTTATGATCCCTTCATGGAGATAACAAGGACAAGGATTAGGAGACCTATAGTCACTAGTCGCGCCAGGGCCTTTGTGGCTAGAAATATCAGATATATAAGGAGGATTACAGCTGTAGAAGACGCTGTAATGCCCGTCTTTGTTAGGGCGTCTAGCTATGCTGTAAGACATAGATTATTGACGAGACCGAGGCCTAGGAATATAATAACGATGACTGAGAGATACATAGGCATTGGCATTATCACCTTAATAATAGGCTGGATCGGATATTCCATATATGCGTCATGGAGTACCACATGGGTTCCAATAATAGATAATCTTTACAGGAATGGTTTGCTTTACCTTTATTACCTTGGCCTTGATTGGTTGAGGGTTGGTATAGTCACTGCCGCCGCTATTTTAACGGCAATACCCATCAATTACTTAATGGTTATGCATAGGAGGGTTGAGGCCGTACTATTACCATTACTTGAGGACCTTGCCTCAATCCCTGTTTCCGCGTATTTACCACTAATGGCAGTACCATTCATAACGTATTTAGCCATAACCCTTGGTCTACATCTATCGCTTGAATTGTTGGTGCTCATAGTAGCCTACCTGAGCACTGCATGGTATGTCATATACAATATGTACGTTGGTATGAAGACAATACCGAGAAGCCTATGGGATGTTGCTGAGAACCTTAGATTAGGTACCTGGCAGAAACTGAGGAAGTTGGCAATACCTGGCGCAATGCCGGCAACAATAACGGGATTGGCGAGCACTGTGGGATCCACCTGGGGAGGTCTTGAGGTTGCCGAGTACATACAAGGCCTTAATGGCCAGGTATATATGGTCCATGGCTATACAGCGCTTATGGATTACTACACGGCTGTGGGCAACATAGTTGGGTTAGAGGCCATGAGCTTAATCTTAGCAATAAATGTAATACTGCTCAGCATTTTTGTCTGGAGGAGACTATTTAGGCTTGCTAGGGAAAGGTATAGGCTTGAAGGCGCGATAACGCTTTAAACCTCAATCCGAACTTTTAATACATGGAGGAATACCTAAATAAGGTATTACGTACAATAGAGGAGAGATGGAATAGGTACTTTGAGGAGGTTCGAAACTTCCTTAGAATGCCTTCAATAAGCGCGACTGGTGAAGGGATTAGAGAGACGGCTGAGTTCTTGAGGGATTGGTTAAGGGAGAGAATTGGGGCTGATGCTACATTGCTTAATTATGGTGGGCATCCAATAGTTTATGGCAGAATCAGAGGGAGGAGTGACAAAGCCTTAATTCTTTATAACATGTATGACGTACAGCCCGTTGAGCCGCTGGATAAGTGGATTGCACCTCCGTTCGAAGCTAGGGTAATTAATGATGTTGTTATTGCGAGGGGTGCTGTAAATACAAAGGCACCATTAATGAGTATGTTATTGGGCATTGAAACCGTCAAGGATGTAATGGGTGATTTACCGTTAAGTCTAATTTTCGTGTTTGAAGGTGAGGAGGAGCTTGGGTCGCCTTCAATGCCTAAATTTATTAATGATAAAGGAGACGAACTTAAGGGCGCTGACGGTGCCTTGTTCGTAATAGCCACAGAGGATGTGAAGGGTAAGCCTCAGGTTATTCTTGGTAATAGGGGTATCATATATCTTGAGCTTAGAATTAAGACCTCCGAGTATGATGTGCACAGTAGTCTTGTTCAATTTCATCATAATCCAATAGAAATAGCTGCGAATTTAATAGCATCGCTTAAGGATAAGGATGGCAATATAGTCGCTCCATGGCTTTATGAAGATGTGGTTACACCTTTCGATTACGATCTTCAGTACTTAAATGATTTAATGGAGTCGGCTGATGTACATGAACTTATGAGAACGCATGGAATTAGGGAGCTTAGGAGTGATGATTTACGTGAACTATACATAGAGACTTACTTTAAACCCAGTATAAATGTTGATGGTATAATCGGTGGTCATGTTGGGCCAGGCACTAAAACCATAACCCCCGCCGAGGTTATGCTCAAGCTCGATATAAGATTAGTGCCTAACCAAGATCCTGATAAGGTAATTAAGAGGTTTATGGAACACCTGGAAAAGCTTAAACTTAGTAAGTGGGTTGAGGTTTCTATACACGATAAGTATCCATGGTCAAGGACCCATCCTGACTCAAGACCCGCCAAAGTAGCTATTAATTCCTATAGATTACTAGGTATGAGGCCGTACGTAATAACCACGATAGCGGGCTCAGCACCTGCATACCTATTTACACAAAGACTTGGTATACCCTTCGTATCAGCCGGCCCTGGTTTTGGTGGAAGAGCCCACGCACCTAATGAATTCATTGAAGTTGAAGGCATAAAACAGTTAATTAAGTATACGGCAACGTATCTAATGACGTACGGTGTTTCGCAATAATACCTAAATGTACGTGTAATAAGGTTTTTAAGTATTCTATTGCATTCATATAAATAGCTGAATATTTATGACGAAAGAAAATACCGAACAGGAGGGATACTCGAGAACCACCATAATGGTTCCTAAGAACGTAGCGTCTGAATTATCGAACGTAGCTAAATCTAGAGGTAGGACGTTATTTCACGTTGCTGGTGAAGGCTTAAAGTTAACTGCCGAATTAATTAAGGACGGTTTCGAACCATCAGACCTAATGTATTTCTGGAGACTATACAAGATACTTAGTTCTATGGATGTTATTCCAATGCCCATGAAACTCGTCGAGGAAGTTTGTACCCATATGACATCGATACTAACGAATATTTCCATGAATAATCAAGCACCAAGCAGCGTTAGAGAGGAGGCCAGCAAGGCACTAAATACTCTGTGGAGTATTTATGAGAGGTACGGATATCAGGTTGGTGCGTTAATTAAGATGGAATTCGATAATCTTGAGGAATTACTTGAGGCAATATCTAGGCTTACTAGGTTATTAGCTGTTAGGCATGTTGAGGTCAAAAAGCTAGGACCAAATACCATCGAATTAATGGCCATAGGCCCAAGTGGCGCTACCGATATTGGAAATAAGGCGTTGACCTCATTCATTAGGGGCTTTGTTGCTCAATATGATTATGAAATAGTATCTGAGGAAATTAAGGCAAATGTATTAAGGATCGTTCTTCAGAAAAAGACTCAATGAAGCTATCCAAAGTATTCAGATGAAGTAAAAAGCTCTCAGATTATTATTGTTGCTAGATTCGAAATACCGGGCCATCTTAGGGCAGCCTCCATAGCCACTGGACCATGGATTTCACTGCCCTTTGGTGCTCCATTTTCATCTGTTATGACGACAGCATTATCTTCAAAGGCGATCCAAGTCCCATCGGGCCTCCTGTACGGCCTCCTCTGCCTAATTACTATGGCCCTAAGTATCTGCTTTCTAACCTCGGGCTTGCCCTCAACAACGCTGACGACAACCATATCGCCCACAGCAGCACCTGGTATTTCCCTATGCACTGGTTTGGCTGTATGTCCAATCACGCCAATAACCCTGACTAATTTAGCACCGCTGTTGTCCGCCACAGGGACTAGGCTATTCATGAATATACCGGGCGTCTTATGAAAACGCCAACTAACACCTACCTGCCTTGCGCCACCTCTCTTGGCCATCGATAATCCCGAAGATCCTTAGTTTATAAGCTTATCTGAGTCTTATTCCCTAATTATTAATTGAAGGCCCATTGATTTAGCGATCTCGTTAATCGTCGATCTTTTCGAGATTACCTCAGTAATTACCTGGGTAATTCTATCAATGGAAATCCTAATCTGAGCCTTGGTATCCCTATCCCTAATAGTTACGGTATTGTCAATGGGGGTCTTATCATCAATCGTTATTGCAAAGGGCACGCCAAGTGAGTCGTATTTTGCATACCTACTGCCTATTGTACCATCATCATCATAAACAGCCCTTAAACCTGCCCTAGACACCTCCCTAAATATTAGCTTACCAATTCTTACATAGTCCTCCCTCCTAATTATTGGTAGTATTGCCACCTTGATTGGCGCAATATCAGGCGGCAGCTTAAGTAATGGCTTTCCATTAACCTCGGTGTATGCATGCTCTAGGGTTACGTAAATTATTCTATCAATGCCAAAGGATGGCTCAACATCGTGAGGAATGAACCTCTCGACGTAAATCTTCCTCCTCTCCTCTTTAATGAATACCATATCCTTTGTTATTGAGTAATCGTTAATCGTTGCCTTACCTTTATCATTCAATTCATTAACTAACCACTTAGGGTCAACCCTACTTATCGCCTGCATGACTTTAGGCATCTCGTTACCAAAGACCTCCTTAATTCGCTGTGGATTTGGGTAAACCCTGACCTCAGTCACCTCCTTAGGTGTGGCTAACCTTCTCTCGACCGTGAGGTCGTAACCACTAAACTTCATATGCCTACTAAGGTCATAATCAGTTCTATATGCATGGCCGCTAACCTCGATCCAACCAAACCTCTCACTATATACCATCTGATCAAAACTAGCACTTGAATAGTGAGCTCTCTCCTGAGGAAGTTTTGCCAGGAAGTATTGATGATCAAGCGGTATGCCAAGTTCATTCATGTATATTGTGGCTAGGCCCATGAAGAACGCCATCCACTCATTGGGCACAATACCACCTTCAACAGCCTCCCGAGGCCTAAACTCCTTAGGCTCCTTAATGCCCGCTGCAACATCCTTCTCAGGTATTATCCTTAGTTTAATATCAAGTTCGTCCAGGTAGGGGCACTTGGCATTCTCTGGATCAAAAAAGAACTCGATCTCCATCTGAGAGAACTCCCTAAGCCTTATCAAGCCCTGCCTAGGCGATATCTCATTCCTACCAACCTTACCAATCTGGGCAATACCAAGCGGCAACCTTCTACCCATTAGATTAAATATCTTTGGGAAGGATACGAACATACCCTGGGCCGTCTCAGGCCTTAAATAGCCAGTGTTTTCGCTATAGGGCCCTATTGTCGTTTGGAATAGAAGATTGAATGGCTTAACACTGCCTAATTCACCACCACAGGCAGGGCACCTAATCCCATACCTCCTAATTAATTGATCAAGTTCCTCAAGGCTTAAACCCTCAGTTTTTATCGAAATATTCTTTTTACTCAACTCCTCCTCTATTAAATGATCAGCTCTATACTTGCGCCCACACTTCGTGCACTCCACAATGGCGTCTGTGAAATGCTCAAGATGACCACTTGCCTCAAACACTATCTTAGGCATTATTATCGGGGTCTCAATCTCAACTATGAAGTCCTGGTATGGGTAAATGAAGACCCTACGCCACTTCTCAATAATGTTTCTCTTCAACTCAACACCAAGTGGTCCATAGTCATAAAAACCACCAACCTCAGCCTTACCCCTATAAATCTCAAAGCTAGGATAGAAGAAACCACCCTCACTCATCAACTCCAGGAATTTCTCGAGATCCATTCGTCATGGTACCACCAGAGGTGCTTAAATAATTTTTCATAAGTAATTAAGAACATCAAGAAGGAGGTGTATAATGGTCGGTAATGACATGAGGTTCGGATCATTAGGTGGCGAATACTCAACAATATCAATAACCTTAACCCTAGAGCCACCATAATCAAGGACTGCCTCTATAACCTTAAGCAACTCACCATAGCTAAGTCCAAAACCCTCCGGGTTTCCAACGCCCGGCATTATTGATGGGTCCAGAACATCAACATCGATGCTAAGGTGGATGGGCCCATCGTAACTACTCAGCGCATTCCTAACCCAGAGCCTAAGTTCGTACTTACTCATTAACTTGACATCCCTAGTCCTAAATAATAATGCATCATTGAGGTTTTTCACAAAGTTTAATTCCTCAGGATCATACGACCTAAAACCCATAAACATAAACAGTTTGGGTTTTACGGAATTCATTAAATGCCTCACGAAGGTTGCGTGGGATAAGGGCTGACCAACGGGCCATTCCTGCCTAGAATCCAGGTGGGCATCGACATGTACATAAATTCCGTACGAGCCATAGTACTCCCTAACGGCCTTAGCACTACCCAGGCTTAACGTGTGCTCACCACCAATACTAATAACCCTACCCCATTTACTAAGTACTTCATTAATAACTGCACGGATCCTATCCACATTCCTCTCAACTAAACCCTGCAGTAACGACACATCGCCTAAATCACAAATCCTACTCAAAATATCGATACCGAGGTCAATGCTTGGAGTAAACTCGAAGTACTGACTCCACAGCCTAATCACACCTGGTGCAAACCTAGTACCAGGTCTAAAACTAACTGTATCTTCCATAGGAATACCAAGTATTGGGATACCGGAATCGCACCTAGTAGGTGCACCAAAGATCGTGCCTGCCGTACTAACATAAAAATCAATACTACTCATGCCCAAACACCTCCCTAATCCTCTCAATAATCGCTAAAAAGCTTGAATAAACTACCTCACCAATGTTGACCGGTAAGTAGCTCAATTCATTACCGAGCTTATCACCAGGTCTCACTACATACATAGTGATACCAGCTCTTCGAAGAATTGAAAATGATGGAAAGCATAGGGAACCATGAGGTGCTAAAACAACGTTTGCCCTCAATTCTACGCACCTCTTAGCCACAGCAGGGCGCTTACTTCTCGAGTTCAGGGCAGGATTAACCTCCCTATGAATCACAACACCATCCTCAATAAGAACTAAGTACTTAGCCCTAGAAAACACATCAAATGATAAGTCATCATTAACAGTGGTACATATGATATCATTCATCAACCACAGCCCTAATTAACTCCTTAATAAATATTCATAACAATACCGTAAAAATAACCCATAACTTAATGTAATACACAAACGATACTTTACAAAAACCTATTTTAAGCAAACCCCAAAACATACCTTGAGCCCATACCTGCCTTGCATTCACACCATTGGTGCCGGGGCCC
>JAGDXB010000103.1 GCA_023256215.1 Vulcanisaeta sp.
AATAAAGGCAAATAGAGCATAAAGGCTTAAGTTTATAATCTCTATACGGTTATGTCTATTAATGATGTTGCTGGTGCGTCTGAGCGTCATGATGATGGCTCGTGATCCTGAGCTTCACTGTTATTCTCATCCTCACTGGGTAATGAGTTATTGAGTAGGTCTTCGAACCGCTTAATCTTCAGCTTCTCCTTTATCAGCGTAGTCATGCTGCTCCTTAACTCCTCAATATCGGCCTTGGTCACGTATGATAGGGCATTGACGACCTCCTCGGCATACATGCTGAATATCGCGTACTTCATTAGTAATTCCTGCTCCTTCTCCTTCCTCGTTATGTAAAGCCTAAGCTTCCTAGCCACCTCCCTAACTGCGTTCCTAATCTCACTCTCTATCTCAGGGACTTCCGCAATCGCCTCCTTACCTGCGCTTGCGTATGGTATCTTCGTTGAGCATATGTGGACGACTATAGCCAATGGCGCCGGGAATTTAACCTTGTACTGGGTCCAGTCTATCTCATCAACGACCTTCCTAACGACGTCATTACCCTCATCATATATAAGCGGTACCTTATTGGCGAACCTATAGATGATGGGCTTATCACCAGGCTCAATAGCCCCACCCCAGGCAAGCGCGGCCTCCACAATGAATGGATTGCCCATGTATGAACTCGGCTTTCTAGTAACTGTAAATACAACCTCAGGCCTAAGCACGAACCTCACGCCCTCGGCAAGTATGTCCTCGCCAATTGGCGAGAGCCAATCAGCCCTGGGTCTCCTCCACCCATTGAACTCCCTCATCTTCGTCACGAAATTTACTAATTCATCATTCACGAGCTTACCCACGGGCATGTCTGGCGGCAGTTTAACGAAGTCAAGGAATGTCTTAGCAATGGTCTCGCCAACACCGTCGAAGTTCTCAACTAGGAATTCAAGCAAGGGCATGTTTGGGTCCCTCTGTATTAGCTGCTTTATCAACTCCACATCAACACTCTTGGGATGGGGAAGACCCTCCTCTGGTGGGTCGGGCATCTTCGTGGTTACCCTGGGTATTTTAATTGCGTCATCCTCATCGGGTCCCCTAAGCACGAACTCGGCATACGGCGCGACCATGGCAGTCCTTCTTAGGTACTCCTCAATCCTCCGCTTAGCCTTCGGCCAATCACCCTCAAGAACTACCTTTATCGCCGTGCCGTGCCACCCATACCTATTTTCAAAGGTTTTTTGCGACACTATTACTGGTTCGTTCTTTGTGATATCAATCATTAATTGGTACTCGTAAATGATATCACTCTTTAATGGCGCACTCCTAACAGTTATTGGCGTATTGGTGGTCGACTGTGCGTATAGAACAACCATCTTAGCGCCGAGTCCAAAGATACCCCTATGCTGCTTAATCCTATATTTGCTGCTGTAAAATACCCTACCAAACACATTCGGTATCTCGTCACCAGGTATGCCTATACCATTATCCTCAACATAAACACTAACCCAATTCCTAGATTGATCTGCATAGTCAATGTATATCTTTATGCTTGGCAGAATTTTGAAGGTCTCGGTGGCATCTAGGCTATTCTCAACCAACTCCCTGATCGTCTGATATATGGCCCTAGTTGGATTACTAAACCCTGCAATCTCACGATTACGCCTAAAGAACTCCGCAGGAGATAATGCCTCAAACTTAACAATATCGCTAGATCCCATGATCTAAGCCCTATGAGTTATATCCCAATTTAAACTTTTCACCCATGAGTAAGGAGGTTAAAGCTCGGAATAAAATATCTAAAAGTAAACACGACCTTGTACTCCGTGATTAATAGAATAGAAATACCATTTAAAGCATTATTGCGTATTAGAAGAAAAATATTAGAAAAATACAATAAACTATTATTATAAACTGGAACTGTAATAACCTCTGATATTTTTCATTCTTTCTATATATCAAGTGTAAAAAGGATAAATTATTGAATTTCGTAAGATCTTTACCAAATTACACTATTATGGATTTAAGTATCTGCTTAAGATCCCTTAAGCTCTCCAGGTTTCGAACAAGGCTTATCACGGAATTAACCTGGCTAGGCGTTAGTACTCCCTCAGTCAGCCTTTTGAACTTATCCTCCACCTCCTCGTCACTCATTGGATTTTTAGGATGACCCTTTGGATAATCAACACGCGCCGTTAACTCCTTACCATCCTTAAACTTCACCGTTATTCTATTCGGTATAGCCGATGGGTATAACTTATCAAGCTCAGGATCTACGTTTACCCTCATCTTCTTAATCAATGTCAACACCCTTGGGTCACGTATATTCTCTGGTCTATAATGATAAAGCTCCACGGTTCCATTAAGTAGAGCTACCGCCGTAACCCACATCAGACTGTGATCCGCAGTCTCCTTAGTCTTTGGATCCCACTTCTCCGGATCCTTAACTATGATATCGTAGGCAGCCTTAAACGTGTCTATCACTATATACTCAACGTCATCAGGCTCCACGGCCTTACCATACTCCCGCCTTATCTGCTTGGCTGCATCAACGGCAGACTGAGCATGATACTCAACTGGGTATGGCTTTATGTACGTATCAAGAATCCTCTTTGGACTTGGTAATGAACCCAGCTCCAGTATGACCTTTTCATTAAAGTCACCACTCAGTAACTGACGTATAAAGCCCATCTCACCCTTTAACGGAGCATCAGGTCCCGTAAAGCCCTCCCTAGCAAGCAGCACAGCGAACATGGCATTTCTCGAGGAATTCGCAGTTGCCGCCGCTTTCCAATGACTTAACTCACCAACCCTCGACTGCCTCATGGCTGCATGAGGTACCACGGCTATTGATAAGGCATTCAAAGCCTTATTCTCATCAAGCCCCATCAACTTGCTCAATCCTGCCGTAACCGCTATGCCTATGTAATTAACGTGATCCCAACCACGAAGCCTAAGACTACCTGCATCGCAAAGTCTAACACCGATTTCGTAAGACGCAGCTATAGCCGTGATTAAGTCCTTACCGCCTAAACCCCTGTACTCAGCAGCAGCCATTAAGGTAGGTATCATATCGCTGGGATGCAGGGGCTCCTTGCTTAGGTAGGTGTCGTTATAATCAAGGTACCTAACCATTAGAGCATTAGTAAATGATGCCCAATCAAGCGCAGCCGTGTCTTGGGTGCCCCATATCGTTGCCTCAGCGCTTGATCTGTAACTCCTAGCTACCGCCCTGGCTATCTTGACTGGTTCGGCTGAGAATGCGGCTAGGGCTACGCCAATGCTATCAAGGATCCTCCTCTTAACTTCGTTAATAACCTGTTGATCTAAATCCTCAAACTTAACACTGAGCGCGTAGTTGATTATGGTCTCGCCTAAGGAGTCCTTAACCATACTACTCATATCAAGCATCAATAAAACTTATTTATGCATTAACCCAATGAATAAAGACGAATCCCTTATTAAATACCAAGCGATGTGGAAATAATCGTGGGTAAAAGGAAAGCATTATTGTTGTTGTCAGGCGGTATTGACTCGGCCGTAGCTCTGTACCTACTTAAATCGCGGGGTTATGAGGTAGTGGCATTGTCAATTAATTACCCAGGTAGGGGCGAAAGAGAGAGGGAGTCTGCAAGGAAGCTTGCTGAGATGACCAATACAAAGTTGATAGAGGTGGATTTACCGTTTATGAAAGAATTAGTTGAATTGTGGAATAGTGATGATGAGAGGCCGCAGCATTTAAGGGGTGCGCATCCGAGTACGATACCTGCTAGGAACGCAATAATATACTCAGTGGCTGCCTACTACGCGGAAATATTGGGTATAGACCTAGTGGTGGCTGGGCATAATGCCGATGACGTTAATTATTTTCCCGATGCAAGCCGTGAATTTAGGCGATTATTCTCAAGAGCATTAACTATTGGAACGTACATAGGTAGGGCTAGAGGTCTCAGGGTGATTGCACCGCTATCGAAATTAAGCAAGACTGAGGTCGTTAGATTGGGATTAAAGCTGCACGTACCCTTTGAGTACACCTGGTCCTGTCATAATAATCTTGATAAACCCTGCGGTTACTGCTCAGGGTGTATAGCCAGAAAAAGGGCATTTAAGGAGCTGGGTGTTGAGGATCCCCTTGAAAGAGCTATTAATGATGGAAGGGATTGGTGGATAATTAGTAAGGATAAAATTAGGACCTAGACTTAACGTAACTCCTTACAGCATCGATAAATCTCTCGACCTCCTCAACCGTATTATAGGCATGTGGAGAAACCCTAATAATACCAGGTCTGGGAGAAACGACAATACCATTGTCACTAAGGAACTTGGCTAGACCGTACGGATCACGATACTCAAAGGTTATTATCGATGCGTGGCTATCCATGGGTGTTGTAACCCTAAGACCAAGCTCACTCAATGAACCATACAGCATTTCAATCAATTTCTTAGTGTGCTCCTCAAATCTCCACGGAACCTCATACTTAATCAGTAACTTTATTGAAGCCAGCGCGCCCTCAAAGGCTATTATGGGCCATGTGCCCCACTCCAGTATCGATGCATCGCTTGCGGGTTTGAACGTAGTAATGTCTATGGGTCTCTCAAACAACTTCTCATTTCTTAACCTCCTACTTACTTGATTATCCTCAATACCCATCCAACCTGAGAACGAGGGCTTTAGCCTACTCAGCAACTCATCACTGACATAGATAAAGCCAGCACCATGCGGGCCCAGTAACCATTTATACGTACCTGTGATTAAGGCATCAATACCATCAGCCCTAACGTCAATGGGTATGACACCGACCGCATGAAATGCATCAGTAACAACTAATGCGCCCCTTGAGTGGGCGATGTTAACGATCTCCTTAATTTTCTCCTTATAGCCCGTTATCCAGGATACGTAATCCACAAACACAATCGCCGTATTATCATCAATCAACCTCTCATACTCATCAAGAGGTACATAACCATTAACGGCCTTGGCTATCCTAACCTCCCTAATGATGCCACGTGCTCTAAGGGCGTGAAACGAGAAAATACCTGTTGGGAAGTTGAGCGGACTAACGACAACATTACTACCGGGCTTAAACTCGATGGCCGATAATAATGCGTTAAGGCCGTGAGTCGCACCCGACACAGCGGCTATATTCCTCCAGGGTGAATTTATTAAACGTGCAAATTCCTTCTTTGCCTCAACGATATGATCAAGCGCCAGCTCCCAGGGTTCGCCTTCAACCTGCCAAAGCTCAATGAAGTTCCTGATGGCCTCAGCGGCATCCTTGGTTAAGGGGCCGGCACCTGCATTGTCTAGGTATGTCTTTCTACGGGTTATTTCTATTCGATTCCTTAATTCCTCGAGCCAACCCATTAATCATAACTTTTAACGCAATAATTAACTTTTACCCTCACACTTACCTAGGATTATCATGATAACCTCAAGAAGCGCCCTCATTATTGATGTTCTGGTAGGCTCGCTGACCTTAACACAGGCACCAAACTCAACACATAATTCATCCAAGTAATGAAGTACAGTATTAAAATCCTCAGTAGGATTCACTAGCCAATCAATTATGTGGTAAATCGCCTTCACAGTTTCTTCCCTATCCATCACATATAATTAGTTAATTAAATGATTAATAAGGGCACAAAATCACTACTTCGCACTTCGTAAATCCGGATTCCTAAAAACCAAGTACTGAGCCGAGGGACACGCGCGAGAACAGAGCATGCAATTTATACATTTGCTATCATCAACGATGAAGGATGGGCCCGGACCAACACGTTTAAGGGCCTTCGTTGGGCACCAGTTAATGCATAAATTACACTCACCGCATATGGATGCCCTAGATGCCAACCCAGCTATTTCTATCCTCATCTCCCTACTTGGTGATGAAACGAAAACACTATTAACGGACCCAACCCTAACCTTAGCTTCACCCAGCTTACCTCTAATAATGAGATAATCACCATCAGCCTCTACATTACCAAGCATCTTAAGGAACTCTAGGAATGTCGACGTATTCATAGGCCTCTCGAGATCCACTATTAACGATTCACCATCTTCACGAAGCCTAACTGGGTACTTAACGTTTAAGCTTATCTTGACGTACCTACGAATATCACCAGGAATACCCCTTCTCCAACGCCAAAGCCCATAATCAATCACATCCCTTGGCAAACCCTGCCTCCTAACAACATCCTCAAGAACCTGGTGTAATCTCCCATAAATACCTGGATACCTCTCCCTAACCACCTCGAACTCTGCCAACTCATTGGCTGGGCATATCACGCAGCCAAGCCTATCAAAGCCATACTCGTAGGCCTTATTGTACGGTAAACCCCTCATGAGTATGTAGCCCCATACCTCAAGCGCCGTCCAATCCTGTATCGGAGCAACCACTATATCCTTAGTGACCCACTTACTAACCGATACCCTAGGCAACCTAGCCCTCTGAAAGGACTCAAACGCCCTCTGACCAACCACACTTACGTAACCCACCGGAAACCTACTAAGCAAAGCATCGGTTATCGGCCCAAGCTTAATAACCTTACAGCACCACCTATAATCCCTGGCCGGCGGCCCGAATTCCTGAATGGCCCTCCAATAAGCATCACCCGCCGATGCTGTTATTAATTCGGCCCTATACATCTCGGCAACCTTCTTTACGTTCTCATAAGTCTCTAAAGGCTCGAGACCTGTATCATTAAACATTACGTAAAACTTAACGCCTGTCTGTGCCGTGAGATCGAGAGCAACCAGGGAATCCTTGCCGCCCGAATAACTAACGACTACGGGCTTCTTATACTCATTAAAGGCCCACCTGAGGAACTCCACGGCCTTCCTAGCCTTCCTCTCCAGGTAATCCCTATTCAACTCTACAAAGTCTACCAAAGAACTCGGCCTAGGACTTGGCAATAAGTCCCTAGCCCTCCAACTCCTTATTACCCTGAGTCTACCGCCCCTCATGAACTTCGCAACACCATGAAATTTACCGTCCCGTGTTGATAGTGCTACATGAACGTACTTCTCACTCGGTAATGAACCCTCGATAATGAGGTCCTTATGAATATCGTAACGCTCAGGCAGCTTAGCCATATTAACAATGGCCCAGTAACCACGCTTAAGACTAAGCATTTCGGAGACACCTTCATACAACGGCCTGAATCTCCACATCCTTCTCTCAACATCAAAAAACCTATGTCCAACAATACGACCCCTAACAATAACTTCATCAGCTTGATCGGCATAGCCAGGTATTTTATTAAGAAGAACAACCTCATTATCAGGGACAAGAACCTTGGCTAGCTCCACGTCACTAAACTCATTAATTATTGCCCTCCTCGTAACCTCAATATCAGCCGGAAAGGCAGGCCTTACGTCACCAGGTTTCGTTACTCTTACAATACTTATTGAGCTGCACCTCTTGGCACCTAACTCCCTATCCAACAATGGTACATTTAAATCATCGCACCAAAGCAATTCCATGATTTAAACAATGAAATGGATAATACTGCGTTTTTAAACGCTTTTAATAAGTGCGGAGGCAATTACTTCATATTTCTCATTAACTTCTGCCTAGTACCTTCATCCAGCAATGAGAGAACTCTACTAACGATGGCTTGATCCCTATTCTGGAGATTCTTGTCGAGACTCGAAACAACCCTAGACCTTAATGCTAGGCCTGCCTTAACCACATCATCAGGGTATGAAGCCAGTATCTTCATCGTTGTCTTACACCAATTAATGTACTCTTCATCGCTCGCCCTTTGCGCAAGTGTAGAAATTATGTCCCTCAACGCCTGAAACGCTTGGTCCTCCCGCAAACTAAAGAGCATTTGAAGGGCACTCCTTATTATTCCTTCCCTTTGGTTTTCAGGTAGTCTAGCCACCTGTATTGGATCTATTTGGGAACTCATTAATCAATGATAATATGCACGTTAATAAGTATTGCAGGCTAGGTAATTTCAATGGTACATAATTACGGAGGCAATAATAACCTTAATGGGTTACCAACATCCCTAAGGAAATCCCTTAACTCACGCCTAATATTCTCATCACGAAGAACCTCAATTATTAACGCCTTAAGGGATTTCCTAAACTCCGCGTCATTAAGAACCGAGAGCATTGACGAAATCACAATCCTCCTTAGATTCGGGTCATTCACTAGGTCTGCCATTACGACTTGAATTATGGGCTTTATCGACGACAACAAGGCGCCAACCATCAAGTCCTGATTAACAACTTGACCTACCTGCTGAGGAACCTGCTGTGAAGGTTTATCATTACTCATTGAATAACCAGGCACGCCCTATATTAAAAACCTATGTACCCATGCATACCTGAATTGATTATTTCATGAAAATAAGATCAATCAACGAAAAATATAGCCAAAACAAGTACGAATAAGATGAGGATTCGTATTTTGGTGGACCGGCCGGGATTTGAACCCGGGATCTCCCGCGTGCGAGGCGGGCATC
>JAGDXB010000025.1 GCA_023256215.1 Vulcanisaeta sp.
TGACATTCTTGATTACTTTCTATTTCAGATTTAAAAAACTTACTGATAATATCCATCAAAAATACACATAAATTCATTTACTCAACAAGTAATTATCATACGCCACATACCCTACCTGAAAATGTGGGTAAGTGTTCATGACTCTACTTAGCCCTTCCTCTGTACATGAAGTATATTGTTAAATCATAAATGATCTTTACTGATCCGCTAATCACGAAAGGTAGAGAATAGAGCCCTAGTGATATTAAATCACCAACTATCGGTGATCCAGGCAGAGAACTAATGCTCCTTGCCGTATTCGTTACTGCGTTAGCGGCAACCCTCTCCTCATCACTAAATATCTGTGCCATAAACGCCTGCCTAGTGGGAACATCCATCTGAGAAACGCTCTGTCTCAGCAGAAGAAATGCAAGACTTCCAGGAAATGTCCTAGCGAATGGTATTAGGATCAGAAATATGTTTGATAAAATGTGGGTATATACCATAGTCCTTAAATTACCAATCCTCTCGGCAATCAATGGGGCAACCACCAACGATAATGCGGTAATTACATTAACGGCCATAAATACAACACCCAGCTCCCTCAAAGACACTCCGTAACGAACATAAAACCAATACGACAATAAGGACTGCGTTACTAACCCACCACCAAAGGCATCCATAGAGAACAATACCGATAAATTCCTAATATCAACAACGGCAGACCTATTTAACCCCCTTAAGCCAATACCCTTCCTTGACGACTCAATGCCACCTAATGTGCTGTAAACGACAATCATAACTAAACCAGCGATGGCATAAACCAGATACATAGACCTGATGACATACAGACTATTGCCTAGGTATGCCGGTAACGAGGAAGCGAGAGCACCGATTGACGAGGCAGAATAGCCAATTAAATTATACACACCTAAAACCCTGCCCAACCTATTACCTGTAAATCTCGGCAAGACACCAACCTCAACAGACTGAAAGGGACCAGTCTCGGTCCCCGTAGTACTAATATTGCCGATGAATAGTGCCAACGCAATCACAGGGTATAACGAGACTGAAAACAACAATACTCCGGACATGAACATGAGAAAACTGAAAATAATCAACAGTCTCCTCCTACCAATAACATCACCAAACCAGGTCAACAATATATTGGAGAATACATTACCAAGAACCACAAAGAACAGGGAAACACCGACATAAATAGGTGAAAAACCCAGCATGGCAAGGTAAATAGGCGTCAAAACACTAACAATACCAAAAACAAAGGTCCTCAACCCCTTAACAAACAAAATCAAATAAACACTCCTAATCATTCGTTAAAACCCGACAAACAAGCACTAATCAACTTAACCACAACGTAAAAGTGGCGGCCCCGGTGGGATTTGAACCCACGACCTACGGCTTAGGAGGCCGCCGCTCTATCCATGCTGAGCTACGGGGCCGGGTATTTTTGCTGGCTTAGTCCTTTTTAATCTTTTACTCCGTGGTTTCTGCGTCGTTTATTATTCGCTTTAATGCATTGCTTGTGCCTTCTATGAAGTGTTTCTTTATCCAGGGCTTCATTATCAGGAAGAGTGGTGTTATCTTGACCTCCCACTGACTGATTATGGACTCATCACCTACGTAGTTTACTACGTAACCCCTTATCGGTCCCTCTAGGTAGTTTATCACAACCCTTCTCCTACCACTATCAATGATTATCCTCGCCAACCCCTTATTATTGGGTCCATTGAAGGCGAACCTTATCCTCACTAGGTAACTATTATCATTGTTATTCACTATCTCGATCTCCCTATGTCCCCTCCAGTATTTAGGCATGTTTTTAACGTCACTGAGTATTTTCCATGCTTTGTCCAGTGAGGACCTACTTACCTGTTTGCTCACCGTGAATTTTAGTTTAAGTATTGACACGGTTATTCATTATTTTGATTTATAAAATAATTATGCGTTAGTTCATTACCTATATGTGGAGAGCTCCTCAAGGCTTTTGCCCTTGCCTTCAACTCCAATGAGTACACCTGCTATTGCGCCTATGATCATTATGATCGCCATAAGTGCAAAGGCTATTAGTGCGGCATATGGTAGTGGCTTGAAGGATACTAGTATGTAGGGCATTACGAATGCGCCAATGATACCACCTAATCTACCTAGCGATACTGCAGTACCAACGGCAGCAGCCCTTAATTGGGTTGGGAAGACCTCGGGTATCATTACGTAGAGTATGTCCGCCGCTGCATATACAAAGAAATAGGTGAGCGCCAATAAGCCTATTAGCCCCATTAAACCAATGAGTTTCAGGTAAAATAGGTATGCCATGAGAAAGCCTAATACTCCACCCACAGCATAAGAAACCACAGCCATAGGTCTCCTACCAACCTTATCCGCTAGGTAAGGTATCACAAAGGCGCCAACGGCACCTAATGCGGTCACCGGAACTAAATATAGTGGTACTACCGTGGCCGGCACATGCAGTGAAATCAAGAATACGGGTATTAACGTGAAGGCTGTATAGTACGGCCACGTCTCAGAGAAGTTAAGGAGTACGGCGCTAATAGCTCTCCTTGGATATAATGTAAACACCTTCTTAGCAACCGTCCAACCTCTTGGACTTGCTATAACCACATCAACAGGCTGTACGGGTGGCAATTCAGAAATACCAAGTTGACTTTTGACTAAGTCTTCCACCGATTTTACAATACGTTCTGCCTCGTCATACCTACCCTTAGAAATCAACCATCTTGGCGACTCAGGTATTGACCTCCTAATTACCCAAACAAATACGGCAAGAGCAGCACCTATTAGGAAGGCGACTCTCCAGCCAATATTAATCGGTAATCTTGATATTGCTAGGTACGACGTCAATGACGCAATAACAGTACCTACATCCCACCCAACACCGACGATGAACCCTAACCATTTACCCCTCTCCTTAGGTGGAACAAACTCCTGAAGCGCAGAGTTAACTGCACCATACTCACCGCCAATGCCCACACCGGTTAGGAATCGGAATACCGTAAGGCTTATGAAATTGAATGATGCCGCCGATAATGCGGTAAATAAGCCATAAATCAGTATTGTGGTCATGAACAACCTCTTCCTACCAAGAACATCGGCCAAAACACCAAATAACTCCGCGCCTATGGCAGCACCTACGAGGAACAACACTAGACCTAGGGTTGACTCAATTGACGTTATCTTAAAGACCTTAGCAACAATAGCCAGTACACCACCGTAGAGTGTACTCTCAAGACCGTCTAGGAAATATGCGGCGGTAAGTACTAGTATTATTTTCCGATGGAAAGGGGAGAAGGGCAACCTATCCAACCTAGCGAGTAGGTCTGTCTTTACAGTCTTTATGCCGGATTCACCGTTTGTCATAGTTCTATTAATACACATAACCCATTAATAAGCATTATCAAAATCTCAATACCAACTATAGAATATTTATTCAATAATACCCATTATTTATACCAAACAAAATAAACACCAACCTATTTAGCCTCAACCTCCTTCGGTCTCCTTCTCTCACGTTTTTCCTCAATCCTCTTTCTCAGCAAATTAATGTGGAATAACAGCTCGCTTATACCGAGTTTATTCCCAACATCCTCACCGTACTTTAACAATTCCTCAGCCTCATCGAGATCGCTAGACCTACCCCTAGCTATTAATTCCTGCGCAGTATACACAATGCACTCCACGAGCTTCTCCCTGAACTCCAGCGTCTTTTCCTTATTGCCATTCTTCTCCGCCTCCTCAATCAGCTTCTCCCACTTAAGGCATGGTTGCGCCATGCTTATCGCCTATCAAGAGCCTTTGGTTAGGTCATTATTTAAAAATTATGCCTTCTCCTCAGTCTTTGATTTAGCCTTTACCTCTTTAGCCTTAGTTTCATTTATCAATCTCCTTACCTTCCTTATAATGGCTATGTAATTATCAAAGAGCTTGGAATCCTTAGCCTCCTTGGTTGCCTCCCTAAATAATTTAATCCCATCATCCACTTTACCGCTCCTTATCAACTCCTCCGCGGTCCTTAGCTTAGTAACTAGGTCCTTGGCTTTGTTGATTATTTCTTCCGTGGACACGGAATCCCTGAAGCCCAGCCCTTAATAAGGTTTATTAGTTAGTAATAATCCTTACCTTCGTAATGATTGGTGATTACGGTTTGGAGCTCTGATGCTTAAGGTGATGATTGGTGGGCACGAATAATTAATATTCATTTACAGCCTTATTCTTCGACTTATACTCCTTAATCAGTTGGTCTGCAACATCAGGTGGGACCCTAATAGTGTATAGGTAATGCTTAAGTCTCGCCTTTAACTTCACATAGTCAGGATACCTCTTAACCCTAATCTCCTCAGCCGCATCCGCGTATCTCCGCCATAGCTCAACAAGGAATACTTCCTTAGGCACGGCATTGGTGGTGGTTGGGATTTTTTAAGGATTTCTGGGCAAATGCTTATTTTGCCCATAGCCGTTTTATGCCCCGTGGTTTTAAATACCGATGTATTAATCATCGGTGGTGGACCTGCGGGTTCCTACTTAGCCCGTTACTTGGTTAAGAATCATTTTAATGGTGATGTCACACTTATTGATAAAAGGTCCGTCATATATGCGCCAGTGATATGTGGAGAATTATTGCCTAGTGAGGATTTATTAAGACCGTGGATTAACAAGGAGCTTTATGGCGTATTATTAACAACGCTCAGGGAGACCCTACATAAGGAGTTTATTGTTAATAATATTAAGGAACTGAATATAATAATAAACGACCGTGTTGCCGCAACGATGCCCTTCAGGACTTACTTAATAGATAAGGGTGCCCTCATTAGGAATATCGTGGAAGAAGCTGTTAATTATGGGGCTAAGGTGCGCTTTGGAACAACCGCCCTGAAGTGCGTGGGTAAGGATAATGAATATGAATGTGTTGTTCATGATAGGCAGGGTGGCGAATATGCAATACGCACCAAAGTGATCGTTGGCGCTGATGCCTATCCATCAATTATTGATCTTAGTCTCGGCATAACGAACGGCTTTAATCCGGAAGACCTAATAATAGCGACGAGTGCCAGGGCCTTTGGTAAGTATGATGAGGACAAGGCAGTCATAATAATGGACCCAGACCTGGCACCTGGAGGTTTTGCATGGATATTCCCTAGAGGTGATGGTATTCACAACATTGGTGTTGGTGTTAGAAATAACGTTGCTTGGATAGGCAATAATCCACTTAATTATCATGAAGAATTCACAAGGAGATTCGGCCTAAAGCAACTTCAGAGATCAGTCTTAATGAAGACAATACCCGTGGGAGGGTTGGCGAATAGGTACGGTACAGACAACGCCTACTTAATCGGTGATGCTGTTGGGTCTGTAATACCAACAAACGGTGCAGGTATAAACCCTGCAATGATAACTGCACACTTGCTCGGTGAATCCATGATCCACGGAACCAACTACACAAAGCTTATGAATAGGGTGTTTAAGCCGCTGATGGATAGGATGGTCCTCTTCAGGAGGGTCGGTGATCCATTATTAATGAATAGAAAGGCTATGGAGAGGGCTATGAAACTGTCCAGCAGACTTATGGTGAGCTCCATCTATGATGCAACGCTATCGTCCATGAAACTAAGCACGCTAATAAAGTTCTTACTCGGATATCCTCTCATTAGATTAATATCCTAACTTAACGCATATGTAGTATTTATTAAGGCGTTAGGGTATGGTTAATGGATTAAATGGCGGTATTGAATCCAAGTAGGTACATGGAGTTGTTACCCATTGAAGTAAGAAGTGCGCTTACCAAGGTCATTGAATTGCTTAATGAGTCGTTCACGGGTATATGGATGCCGGATAAGCTTCTCAGGGCAACGTACCACTACATTAAGAATAGAGGCAAGCTAATACGACCAACACTAACACTCCTAATGGCTTATGCCCTGGGTAATGGTGGCGGTCTTGAAAGGGCATTACTACCAGCCGCATCTGTTGAGTTGGTACACATAGCATCACTACTCCAGGACGATATAATGGATGAACAGAAAATAAGAAGGGGCGTGGAGACCCCATACAGCCTTTTCGGACCTCACACCGCAATGCTAGCCAGCGACCTAATAATAGCTAAGGCCGTAGAGTTTGCGGTGAAGAGTGGCGATAACGATATAGTGTTTGAATTACTCAATTCCTCAGTTAAATTGGCCATTGGGCAAAGCCTAGAGACCGAACTTAGCGGAAAGGGTAGTGTTACGCTGGATGACTATCTTAGATTAATATACTATAAGACTGCAGCCTTGATAGAGTCTGCGATGATTGTTGGCGCCTATTCCGTCAATGTTAAGGATCAGGATACAATAAGTGAGATTAGGAATATTGGTAGGCTCGTTGGACTAGCCTTCCAAATTAGGGATGACTTAATCGATTATCTAAACATTGATTCTAAGAACCCTGGTGTTGATCATGATGAAATAAACATTGTACGGATACTGAGTAGGCGTGATAATAATATCGAGAATGCCATCTACATGGCTAAGGGGCTACTTAATGAGATGCTTGATAACGCCGTGAAGGCCGTTAAGAACATTGTGAACAATAGTACTATTGCAGATTACATAAATCTTCTAAGGATTTAAGAATTGATTAGTTAAGATACGCAACGTAATACGCCATATATTACCTGCGTAAAATAAATCATCCCTAAATTTAAAGCCCCATTAATACT
The DNA here is from genome assembly GCA_023256215.1 of Vulcanisaeta sp. Lineage (GTDB taxonomy): Archaea > Thermoproteota > Thermoprotei > Thermoproteales > Thermocladiaceae > Vulcanisaeta. Next base: position 6,710 of record JAGDXB010000025.1, read on the forward strand.
ACCAGTGATGAGCGAAGTCTTCGTACTTGATGATATACCAATTAAGTATGAGGACCTATTCAGAGCACCGGAGAAGGATGGAGCCGTGGTATCGGTTAGAGTCCACAAATCAGTCAAGGAACTACTAACGAAACTCGCAGAGAAGGAGGGCTTGGACGGCGTGTCAGAACTACTTAGGTATCTAGTGGCCGGTTACATAATGGGTAAATACAAATTAATAAAGCCCGAGCCGAAGGTCATAACACAACCAATATTCCTAAATGTCAACGTAAATAAGAAAACAACCGAGGAACACATAGACATGACGCAGGTAGGGCTGAAAATGGAGATCGAAGAATTGGTAAAGGAAGCCATGGACGTAATAAGCAAGGTAAAAAAGGGATTAATAAACCCGAGAGGCAATGAATACATAAGAAGACTTAGAAACAAAGCCGTAAAGTATATGATCAAGGCACTAAAGTACGGAATGGAGGACGAATACGAAAAACTAAAGACAATACAGATAACACTAACAACAATGCTCGAAGAATAATAACAAAGCACTAAACCAAGCTTACAGAACTAATTCCCGCTGGAGGCTGAGTTAGGATAAAGACACGGGACTTGAGGAAAAACCGGTATGTTTTGTTCCGTGAGAAGCCCACTAATTAATCATGTCATTTTCCTCGATTTATGAGGAAATAGAGAAATTAGCGTTCGCTAATTCATAGGTCTAGGTGAGTTATTGAAGCACCAGGTATCGCCTTGGTTATTCTTTCCTTCTTCCTACCATCTTTTGTTTCGTCAAACCACCTGCGCGGTGTCTCATAAGCCGCAGACTTAAGTCTCGGGTTGTCTCGAATGGCTACATGCATTATCGAGATTATGTGGGACCTCTAACTAATTTATGTCGTTGCTTCATAGCCAATCCTTCTTAACTCCTCAATTATCCTCAACGCCTCACCTTCATCCTTCCTATGTGTCCATGTCTATTACGTTTTCCTTAAGAAGACACATTAACTCGAACAATTATCCTTGATAGACCTTGCTCCATTTTCCTTAAGCTTCTTGAGTAGTTCAATCATCCTCCTCACTACCTTCCTAACCTTTCAGTCTCTATCGTTATTGTGCTTCTCAAGCCACCGCTTCAGTAAACTAACTAACTCGTCAATGGATGATGCACCCTCGAGTTTATCTCTATGTTTATCAATCTCTCCCTTCAACTCCTCGACCAACCCCCATAACCTCCTTAATCACCTTCTCATCAGCCATAGGCCCACCACAAACAAGCCTCCTGCCTCGTTTAATACCCCAGCAAATCCTTAGCTTCTCGGCATTAACCTGAGCAAAGGACATTAAGCGACAAAACACATGGATTCCTTAAAAAACTTTCTAAGTATAATGGAGGATATAAGTAGAGAGTTCAGCGAAAGTTTTGGCTCACCCGCTGGCTTTGGTTGAGGCGTGGGGTGTGATGTTGGGTCTATGGGTTAATCATGGCCTTAACCATCCGACGTGCCTCTATTCAGCATTCCTCGCAATACCACTATGCAGGCTCTGGATGGTCTGGAAGTACATTATATTATTTCTTTGGAGAAGACACTAATTATGCAAAAAATACAAATTATATACCATTTGCACCTGTAGATCAACAGAAGAATAAACAATATTCATATTATGGTGTATTTTATACATATTGGTGGTTTTCTTTAGATAATTC
>JAGDXB010000054.1:0-2507 GCA_023256215.1 Vulcanisaeta sp.
GACCAGGCGACATTAGGCATTCCGTGGCTGACATAACCAAGGCGATTAAGGAGCTTAACTATCAACCAAACGTAGGAATTAAAGATGGGCTGAGGCAGATGATGACAAAATTAGGGAGTGTTAATAATTAGGTATGGTTTATGTTCAAGAGATACGCGTTAGAGATTGTTCATTCGTATAATAGCTCGTTAAGTTTATAAAGTAAGGTATTATTTTGAAATATGAAGATAATTGTATTTATAGGTAATCCAGGTGCAGGGAAGACTACCCATATTTCGTTGGCCTTCAATAGGTTAAAACAATTAGGATGTCCTGTTCATAGGAGTTATATTAAGACTGTGTTTGTAGTGACGCAATTATTCGATAAGGTAGGTCTCTTGAGTTGGAGTGCCTGGAGATTTGCAGTGGCTTTGGATCTTATACTAAATACTATAATTTTGCCAGTTATTATGTATTTAAGGTCTATCTTAATACCATCATTATTAGGGAAAAGAGTTGTTCTTATTGAGGAGGATTTACCTGGCTCATTGGTGGATTATATTCATGCAGCGATAATCCTGAACCTATTACCAATAGTTCGACCATCTTTAGGCATGTTCCTTAAGCTCGCATCAATAGGTAGAAGGCTACATATAGTGTATCTTTATTGTGATAAGAGGTTGTTACCAGAGAGGTGGGATAAAAGAGGTACCCCACCCGAAACTAACCTGTATGTTTTGGTTCAGGATCTTGTATTCAGGATCTGGCTTAAACATATTGATAGTAAAATCTCTGTAAATACAGAAATAGATATTAAAAGCAGTAATGATGAGGTAGTTAAGTTTATAGTTCGTAGCGCGTGTAATAAGTAAATGAAAATACTATTCATAGCCCCATTTAATCTCAAATTACGTGATGGTACCACGATCAGAGTTCTTAATCTAACAAGGGCAGCGCTTCAAACAGGCGAGGAGGTATACCTGCTTTCTCCTACCATGAGCGAAGATTTACAATTAAACCGTGTTATTCATGTTAAGATGCGAGATTTAAGGCCTATGTATCATTTTGCCTTGGCATATATGAGCGAATTATCTAGACTTTTTACGCGTAGGCTTAATATAAAAGTACTAGGATTATCTAGTAATGATGCCATCCGCCTTAAGGATGTTGATGTGATACACGTTCACTGGATACTCTTTAAATATATCGCGTGTCGTAGATATTCCCGTACCAATAGTTATTGATCTACATGGTTCATGGAACCTCCAATACCCTTCGAAACAAACTTTAAAGGACCTTCTCGCATTTGAGTTAGGACGTAAGCTTGAATCGTATGTTTTAACGCGCGATGAAGATAGTGCATTTACATCACCATCAAAGAACTTGAATGCGTATTTGGCACGGCTATACGGTGTTAACCTTCGTAGGATGTTTGAAGTAAGGGATTTCGTTGAACCTGAGGTAATTGAGTCGAGTAAGAGGTGTAACAGAATTGATGAAGTAAATAAAATTGTGGATAAGATACCGGCTAACGTTGTTGCATACGCTGGATCTACAACTATGTACCATGGCTTTCCTGATCTATTGAAAGCCTTTATTGTAGTGAGAAAAATCCTGGCTTATGACATTAAAATGCTACTTATAACACCAAATCAACCCCCTAACTTAAGAAGCCGCGACATAGTAATACTGAATAATGTGCCGAGGAGACTTATTCCATGTATACTGAGGAGGGCAACGGTTTTAGTCCTTCCTCATAGAACCGATACTCAATTTGATTATATACCCTCTAACAAGATATATGACTACATGCTTGCAGGCAGACCCATAGTGGCGTATGCGACACCTGCTGTTAATGAGACATTGGTAGGATATAGCATGTACTTACCTGTAAAGCCTAACGACCCGGTTGAGCTGGCTAGGGGGATAGTGAGGGCTATTGAGCTGTACGGCAAATCTGAGCCAAAGCCCGCATACGATAAAATACCAACACTTAACGAAGTTGCTGAAGCTCTTAAAAAAGTATACCTAAGCTTAATTAAGTAATAGTATTATGAACAAGGCAAGTGTAATTTGGTTGAATTATAACAGTATGAGATTTATTAATTTAGCACTTTCATCATTAAAGAGTGTCTTTGACTTAGACTATAAGGATTTCGAGGTAATCATCATGGACAATATATATACAGATGGTAGTTTTGGAGCCATATCATAGATAAGTTAAGACCTAAGCAGAGGATCAGGATTATCCGGAGTGATAGAAACTGGTGTTATTCAAGGTGGTAGAACTTGGGTGTTGCAAGCGGTCTGATTTTAATACTTTAAATTATTTAGTGTTACGACTATAAAGCTACCCGACCTAGCAGTTTTAAAATACTCTTCATTAATGGATCAGCCTTTTGATTAACTTTTTATATAGGAAAAGCTTAACCCTACTGATATGAAGATTACTTTTGTAATGTACAGTACTGGTATTGCTGGTGGTGTTAGGGCCATTTTCAAGGTTGCCGATGGCCTACTTGGTAGGG
>JAGDXB010000054.1:2517-3263 GCA_023256215.1 Vulcanisaeta sp.
GGATAATGCATCTACGGATGGTAGTTTTGAAGCAATAAAACGCTTCATAGATGAGTTAAGGCCTAAACAAAGGGTCAGGATTATCCAAAGTGATAGAAACAGGGGCTATTCAGGTGGTATGAATTTGGGGTTTGCCTCCGTGGATCTAGATAGTAAATATACCGTGTTTTTAAATAACGACTTAGTGGTTGATCCTCAATCCCTCTCGGCAATTATTGAGTACATGGAGACTGGTGAGAGGGTGGTTGCTACGAGTGGTCTGATATTTTATGGTGATGGTAAAACTATATATTCCGCCGGGGGTATTGTGACGGAGCTTGGAAATGCGGGAGGTGTTTGTTGGATGATGGAATTAGCAGAGTGCCCTTCATCTTTGAAGGAGCATTATGTGACGTATGCTGATGGCGCGTATATGGTTGTGAAAACGCACGTTATAAGGAGGATGAGCCGTTTGGGAAAGCCTTTCCTTGATGAAGCCTTCTTGTATTTTGATGACTATGTACTAGGATTAACGCTGTGGAATAGAGGCTATAAAGTGATGTATTACCCCGTAAAAGCTGGGCTCCATTATGCGCATAAGACCATAAAGCCTGTTATTAATTACTACGGTGTTAGGGCCCACGTAGCACTGATGAGGATTTTAAAATCCAGACTAGCCCCTTTATCGATCTTACATATATTAAGACGGTTAGCAGTACATGGCGGATTATGCCTAACTGGGGTAACCGAGAGTTGTGGTTTAGTAA
>JAGDXB010000054.1:3273-8268 GCA_023256215.1 Vulcanisaeta sp.
CCGGCATAGCCGAGGTTCCTATCATTACGGATGAACTTAACCCTAACGTTACTCGGCCTATGCTCCTCGATGAATTTCCTAATAACCTCAAAACTACCGTCGGTTGAGGCATTATCAACAACAATAACCTCATAATCATCAAAGTCCAGGTTAAGCACGGAGTCTATTGACCTCAGGGCAATGTCTATGAACCCCATGCTATTATAATTAAGCCACACCAGGGATGCCTTAACCATTAGGGTCTTATTGGTAAGAAGTCCCTAAAGAGTATTACTGTTTAGCAGATTCGATAAGCGTTACGGCCATCATCGTCGCCCATAACCCTAGTGAGGGTAGGTTTAGGATTGTCCTTGGTTCCGCGGCCTCCCAAGTTAATAATGTGGTGGTTGTTGATAATGCCTCCGTTAATAGGGAGTTCATTGAGGGCTTGTGTAATGGGTTCAGGAATTGCCGGTTCATCGAGGTTGGTTTTAACTCCGGCATCGCCCACGCGATAAACATTGGCGTTGACTACGCGATGAGGTGGTTAAGCCAGGAGTGGTTTCTACTGCTTGATGATGACACAGTACTCCTAAAGGGAGCCGTCGAGAAGGCCCTAAATGCCTACCAAGGCCTACCCAGTGCTGTTAGGGGTAGGGTTGGCGTCATATCCCTTGGTGCAGTTAATGGTGATTGTGAAGTAAAGGCTGTGAGGTTTGGACCCACATCGGGCTCCTTGGTTAGGGCTGGCGTCTTTAGGCTTGCTAGGTTTAGGGATGACTTCTTCCTCGACCAGGCGGACTTCGACTTCTACGCTAGGGTTGGGAGGCTTGGCTACCTAACGCTTAGGCTTGATTGTAAATTGATTGATCATAAGCTCGGCAGGAAGAGGTGGGTCCCAATAATCTCGAGTATCCTAGGTAGGGCTATTGATTACGAGCCTCCGTGGAGGTATTACTACATTGTTAGGAACTCAACAATACTACTGAGGGAGGGACTAATAGACCCAGCAACCTACATACATCAACTAGCGAATTGGGGCGTCAGGATACTCCTCGCCGACGGGCCAGCCAAACTCCTCAAGCCCCTAGTGCTTGGGCTCACGCATGGGTTAATGCATGAGATAGGATTCCTCGATAAAAGGTATATTGGGTAGTGCGATTTAATGACTAAACGACCTTTACCTAGGACCTTCTGTTTTTGAGGGACTGCTATTATGAACGTGCCTAATGAGGAGGTGTTTAGAAAGATCTTTGTTATTCATAGGGTTAAACCGGGAACACCTAAGTCCTGGTGTTTAAGGCTCAAAATTTAAAATATTAAAAGAATGGCTGATCTGCTGTTATGAGAGTTGTTTTTACGATGTACGGTGTTGGCATCGCTGGTGGTGTTAGGGCCATTTTCAAGGTTGCCGATGGCCTACTTGGTAGGGGTCATGATGTTGGTATAGTGGCCCTTGGCGGTGATCACTCATGGACCGAGTTAAGAATCCCCGTATATTATGTTGAAATGCCAAGCGAGTTAAACAGACTGCTCACGGTTTATAAGGTATTGATGGGTAGGTTTCGTAAACGCTATACCGCTCTCGCTACTGAGAGCTTCATTAAAGAGCTGATTTCCGTAAATGATTTAAGCCGTATTATAGGTGTAGATTTAGGTTATGATTGATTTGGTTGTTTTAGGTTGTGGTTGGTCTGGGGTTGTTGTTTCTATTCATCTTAAGTCTCTTTACCCTGCTGCTGAGGTTATTTGCGTTGATAAGTCCCTCGATGGTGGGCTCCTCAACTCCATTAATATAGGGCCCTACACCTTCGACATTGGTGGTTCCCACGTCCTATTCAGTAAGAGTAGGGACGTCATTGAGGGCATTAGGTCGCTTGGTGGTGAGTGGATCTCCAGGAGTAGGAATGCCTACGTCCTCCTCGATGGAGTATTCATCCCCTACCCCTTCGAGAACGGCATCTACGTCTTACCGCCAGAGAGGAGGGTTAGGTACGGCTTATCACTAATAGGGGCGTTAATAAGAAACAGAGAGGAAAGGAGACCGGCTAATTTCCTTGACTGGATCATCATGATGTTCGGCGATGAGATAGCCAGGGACTACTTAATACCCTATAACGAGAAGATTTGGAAGAGACCATTGAATGAATTAACGGCTGATTGGGTATACACACCGGGTCGCCTACCCATACCCTCATTGGAGGATGTTGTCAAGGCCATAGCTGGCATACCCACGGTAGGCTATGCGGAGCAATCCATGTTCTATTACCCGAGGAGGGGTGGTATAAAGTCGCAGTGGAACTCCGCCTTCAAGAGGGCTCAGAAATTGGGGGTTAAGTTTGTGAGGGATGTTGTGAGTGAGGTGAGAGTTTTAGGAAAGAATGAGTTTGTTATAAACGGTCGCATCAGGGCTGGGAGGCTTGTGAGCACAATCGCCATTCGAGACCTAGTCCAAATGATCAAGCCAGAACCCCCTGAGGATGTCCTCAAGGCAGCATCACGCCTAGACTATAACTCCCTCATCGTAGTGGGCATTGGCTTAAGGTCGCAGGCACCACCACATCACTGGGTGTATGTGCCGGATAGGAGGTATGTGTTTCACCGCTATGCCTGGGTATCGAATTACGGTGAAGACACACCACCCGGGCATTCCACATTGATCGCTGAGGTAACAATCCCACCAGGTTTTGAAGTAGATATTGAGGGTGTGAAGCACGAGGTTGTTCAGGGCCTTATCGAGTTGGGCGTTGTTAAGGAGTGTAGTGTGGACTTAGTGAGGGCTTGGTTTCATAGGTACGGTTACCCTATATACACACTCACCCATGGGCAGGACACACAAACCATAGAACAATACCTAGCTCAAATGGGGATTAAAAGCTTCGGTAGATGGGGAAACTGGCAATACTGGAACACAGACACAATATACCAAAAACAAAAATTAAGACTTTAAAGTGCCATGTAGTTACGTTATTAAAAATCGATAATGCATGGTGAAGGAGGTCAATGGGCATGACCTTTCTATAAAGGCCTTATTAGTTAGAGGTATATTTAAAATTGAGATTGCATATTAAGACTTCGATGAGAAAGGGTGCTTCAGTGATTATTAGGGCATTCAATTCTGAGAGGTATATAGGAGAGGCCTTGAAATCAATTATTGACCAAGATTATGATGGTATAATAACTACGGTCATATGCTATGATGAGGGTTCTAACGATAAAACTCTGGACGTAATTTTGTCATTTCAGGAAGCCGCCCCTCCAAATAGACCGGTTAAGCTCGTGAGACATACGCACCTGACGCCTTTCAGAGCCTTACAAAAATGCGGATTCGAGAATGTCGATGACGAATACATTTTTCTCCTAGATTACGATAATTACTATCCCTTAAACTATATAAGGGAGGTAATTAATGGGGCTGAGAAATACAATGCTTCTTTTGTCTTCACAAGAGTAAAAGTTGTAGATAAATATGGCCAAGAACTTGGCTGGTTAACTAATATACCACAGAATCCTTATGACAGATGCGAGCTAATAAAAGGAAACTATATTGATGCAAGTGGTATAATGCTTCGAAGAGATTGCTTAGGTATTGTTAAGAAACTTTTGTTAAAAATAGACTCCCCATATTATGATTGGCTACATGAGGATTGGCTCGTTTCACTTCTGGCAATAAAACATTGTAAACCACTTTATGTGGAAAGACACGTATATTACAGGATACACGAGACGAATATAACGGCTGGTATCCAAACTCTTCCAAAACACATGTTTTCCATAGAAAGAAGCATAAAAACCCTATTAGCCTTTTACGAAATTGAAAAGGGATCATTAAGTGAGCGTGAGATAAATACGTTGAAGAAATCCATTACTAACCATCTTCTTTCCTATATGAGTTCGTCTTATAAATATATAAATCAAAAGGTTCTCTCATTGGGCTTGGCTAAGCTAATAAGTTTAGAAGTCTTAAGAAGGCTCTTTAGTTACATTAGATACAAAACATAATAGCATCTGTTTCTGAACGTAACAACGCATTCGATTGATGAAGATTGGAGAACTATCGCATACACAGTATTAACCCAAGCTCACCTTCGCTTATCTTGTTGTGCCTTAAAATATATTTTTCTGTTTTATTTTTACATTCAAAATCTTTACTTAACAGGGAAAGTAATGCGCCTAGCGGTATTTTTATTCTGTCAGAGTGATATTCAAAATATATCTCTTTAAAGAACCTTATATGCTCGTAATCATTAATTATTACATCGAATTCGCAACCTTCACAGCCTAGCTTAAGTATTGTGTCTGAGGGCTCTAACTCAAAATCTTTGACTAGTTCTTCAAGCGTGATCGCTTGGATAGATCCCTCTCCAGGTTCATGGTATGTGCCTACCGTGCTACTAATATCAACGTTTTTAATATTTATAAATGTTGATTTGATGAATGAATAAACATTTATCGGAATTACTCTATCTTCTACACCGTTTAGTTTGACATTTTCTAACAGTTCTTGATAAGCACCAGGGTGCGACTCAACTGCAATGACCTCCTTAGCTCCTCTTTTTATGAAATATATCACTGAGCCTCCAACAAAAGCGCCAATGCCAATTACGACTTTACCAGTAACATCTAATACTTCGTATTCGCCATCATCAAATACATGAAATATTGATTCATATACGTGTTCAAACTTAACACCGTTTTTATACCAATATCCACTATTTAAATCGTACCCCAGCTAAGCTTTAGGACCTCCACCACTCAGTACCCACTTTGTAATAGTTCCTCTATAGGTATCTTTATATTATTAATAGATATAGAATTATCAATGCATGAGAGGTCTGAAACATAACCATTAAATATTAGTCTTGCGACTATGCTGAACTTATGTATTGGTATACTTATCGAACCACTGTTCCTGCAATTCAATCTAACGTAATCAGCCTTGATGAGTCCATGACGCTAAGGAAAATACCTAACGCCGGCACTAAACCAGTTCTTAAATATGCCGCGGCTTTTCGA
>JAGDXB010000105.1 GCA_023256215.1 Vulcanisaeta sp.
CTATGTTCCTAGGATTGTGGAACAATTAAAGTTAAGTGGTGAAATACTTAAGGAGGCGTTGAGTATTCTTGAGCAGGCTAAGAAAAAGGGTCTCACTGCAGGCAAGGATCCTGCTGGTTTAGCTGCGGCTGCTGTGTACATAGCATCATTACTTAGGGGCGAAGTTAGGACTCAGAAGGAGGTTGCCATGGCTGCCCAAGTGACTGAGGTTACTGTGAGGAATAGGTATAAGGAGTTGGCTAGGGAATTGAACATAAAGATACCAATAAAGTAAACTAAAAACCTTAAAACTAAACCAAACTACTCCTTCTTCTAGATTCATGGGCTGTGAGATATGTGATATGATTAATAATGAGGAATTAATAATAATTAAAAACGAGAAGATAGTAGTGCTTCATAATCCTAGACCATTCAATAACGGGCATATAATAATCACGCCAATCAAACACCAATCTATTGATGAGGCAGAGGAATCATTGTTGTTCGAACTTATGGAACTCACAAAAAAATTCGTCAACATACTTCAAAGGGTTTACAACCCACACGGATTTAACATTGGATTATCGCTAAAGCCCCACATGTACGTGCAGGTAGTACCACGTTGGAATGGTGATGTTAGCTTTATGACACTATTTTACAACGTTAAGGTTGTTCCAGAAACTGTTAAGGATTCCGTTGCTAGGATTAGGGATGCGGTGAGGGAGTATGGCATTTGAGATTATAGATTTAATAACGTCAATAATAATACTAATACTGGGTTTTTCCATGTTTACAGCATTGGTTAGTGACTATAGAGTCGTAACTACCATCTCCCGACTAGTTAAGAAGAGAATAAGGGTTTCGGCATTTCGCGAATTAGTTCTTCCAATTTACCCATCATTATTAAGGCTCGAGATTATTGATGTTAAGCCTTTGACGGAGGGTATAGACGTGGAGGTTCATGGAAACACCATTAAAATTATCAATAATGGCATTATCAGTAATACTGACATTAAGATACTGATAAACGCCGTAGTTATAGGCCGTCTAGGTGATTATCCTGTAAGAGGCACGATAATACTATCTCCTTATTAATTCCACTATTATCACTATGATTAATGCATCAAATATTACATTTATGAAGCACGTGGTGTACATACCGATGGCCGGCACCGTAGGCGTTAAAATAACTAGCATAAGCAACGTAATATCAGCGCCTGTTATTGCTAATACCAATAACAGCGTTATTACCATGTTTAATGCGAAGGAGTAGCTTGCAATGGCGAGTAATGAGTAAACAATAGCTGTCATGAGTATGGCTATTAGGAACTTATTCAATGGGTTAAGTACACCTAAATACGCTAGGTCAAGTACTATCAATATGAATTCCACGTACCGAATCAGGGCCATGTACGTGAATAACCTATACATTTCATTGTCCACAGTGCTAACACATTAATTAAGTATTCTCTCAGGTAATGCCAACAGTATTAATGCTTAAAAGGGGGTATTGATTACGTGTACGGGATGTCGCAAGCGCAACCACCAATATTACCACCACCGGATCCATTAGTAAAGAAGCCAAGGCTTATCAGTAGCGGTGGTGTTTTAGGGAGCGAGTGGAAGGTCGGTAGGGGATACTCAATTGGTGAGGTTAGAGCTGTCGGCCTAACAGTTAACGAAGCTAGGCTGTTGGGTATTAGGGTTGACCCCAATAGGGATTCTGTTTGGGATGTTAATGTGCAGAGGCTTAGGGATTGGTTAGACAAGGTAATTAAGGGTGAGGTTTCACCACCAGAACCTGCATTACCTAAGACTATTAAGATCAAGCGAAAACGCGGTAGGGTGTTTAGAGCATTAACTCCCGCCGGTCATAGGATGAGGGGTTTATTGAGTGTTGGATTAAGGGAGACACATGCCCATAAGTGGAAGAAGAAGGCTAGGGAGAGGGCTGAGAAGAGGAGACATGAGGCCGTTAGGGCTAAGGGCGGTCATTAACCTAGTCAAGCTTACTCACAACTTCTGGTAATTGTGCCAGTGTGCTTATTTCATAGAATGGTTTAACGGGCAATTGAACATCAGACCTCCTGACAAATATTACCTTAAGGTCTAGAAATCTGGCACCAATAACATCCTCAACCAATCCACTCACTATGACTGCATCGTTAGGCGTAACACCAGCCCTATTAAGGGCTGCTTGGAATATCTTGATGGCGGGTTTACCAACCTTCGTTAAGTCAGAACTAACAACGCCCTTAAAGTACCTCAACAGATTATTTCTCAATAATATTTTCTTGGCAACATCATTATCTAGATTAGTAAGTACGTACATTGGTACACCCATTTGTGATAGTTTATCAATCGTATCAACAACGTCGGGGTAAAGCTCGGAGGTCTCTACTATGAGTGATGATATTGCATTACCAAAATAATCAAGCTCAGCTGGACTAAGGCTTAACGAGTACTTCTTAAGTAAGGATATTATTGTTTCCCTAGCTAACTGCCTAAGCGATCTATACACGCCCTTACTTATTAGCATGTTGTACTTATCCTCCCACTCCTTCTTAAATTGAGCGGCAAGTTCTTCGAGCGGCTTCCTTATGTTTAACTCATCCCTAATTAGCTTAGCACCTTCAGTTTCAAAATTATTAAGCCTAACTAACGTATTAAGCACTTCAAAAAACAGCGTCTTCATACGCAACCCAAACTCTAGCTGAATATTTAAAGATTAATAGGTACGATGCACTTAATATTTATAGATAAAATAGGTTACTCAATTAACGTGAAAGCCGAGGTCTGGGTTGAGGTCAGGCCTACCGAGGATGAGGAGAAGGTAAAGAAGGCCTTAAGTAATGTGTTTATCTACGATGATTTAAGGGTTGAGGAGAGTGAAGGCAAAAGATACCTTGTGGCTTTGGGATTTGGTTTTAAATCGATGGTCAAGATCCACAATTTAATTAAGGAGCAGGGTATTGAGGACAGCGCCAGGTCGGTCCTTATGAGGGGTATTGAGGGCAATAGGGTCGTGTTTCACGTACATAAACAAGCAGCATATGCAGGTGTTCTCACGTTTGTTACTGAGAAGAATGAAAGTCCTCTAGGTCCAATAACATTTATTGTGGAGACTAATGACCCCAGGAGATTAATTGATTGGTTGGCTCCAAAGACATCGAGAGGTAGGAGACTCTATGAGGTTTCTCCTCCTGATGATCCATAGGATAAACACTTTAAAGTGAGCTATGCGGAGCCTTACCTATGACGAATAGTAAGTACTTGGTTGCATCGTTTGAGTGGTCCTCCGATATAGGTAGCGAGATAGCCAACACCCTGGGCTTTACCCACACAATTCTTGAGAGTAAGCAATTCCCTGACGGGGAATCATACGTTAGGTATCCCATTGATATTACGACATTTGATGGCTTAATAATTGTCCAAAGAGCTTATCCTGGACAAGACAGTAGATTGATGCAGGTTATGTTGGCAGTACATGCGGCGCGAGATATGGGTATTAGGGAGGTTCATGTTGTTTTGCCTTACCTACCATACTCACGGCAGGATAGGAGGTTTAGGGATGGGGAACCCGTTAGTCTGGCGGTTGTCCTTTCCTTATTATCGTCTTTGGGAGTTTCATCTATAATAACTGTGGATGTGCATAAACCTGAGGCATTTAAGGTTGGTAATGTGCGGTGTGTGAATGTGGAGCCCTTCAGGTTATATGCTAATAACCTTAGGAATGTGGATAATGCCGTATTACTGAGTCCAGACCTTGGCTCATTATGGAGGGTCAAGAGGGTTAATGAATTTACTGGCGTTCCATACAGCTATCTTGAGAAGTTCCGTGATAGGATTACGGGTGAGGTTACAATGAAGCCTAAGGAACTTGATGTTAGGGGTAAGGAGGTTTTCATAATAGACGATATAATAGCTACGGGGGGTACCATAATAGAGGCGACTAAGATACTTAAATCAATGGGTGCGGTCAAGGTCCATGCCATAGCAACACACTGCCTATTACTTAATATGGCTGATTCTAGAATGCTCGAGGCAGGTGTGTCGACAATAACGTGTTCCAACACAATACCGACAAAGTATACGACAATAAACATAAGTCCTTTAATAGCCGATGCACTTAAGGCGTTAATTACGTAAGTGCCTTAAAAGGTGTAATGAGTGTATTATTTACGTGAAATCACTCAAGTGGTTTCTTAGGGATTACCTGGATAGGAAGGCTTTAGCTGGTGGTTATTCATGGAATACGAGGAAAATAGCGTCATACGTTGAGTTGACCACGTACATGTTAACTTTATTGCCCATCATAACTTACATAATTACTAAGTCGCCAGTATTATCATTAATTATGGTGGCTGCGCCATTAATGCCCATGTTAACAACGATGGTGTGGGCCGCATATTCGGTTGATTCTGTGAGGGACAATGTTGATTGGGAACTACCCTTCTTCATAGTTCTCCTGGACTTGATACACGACATTGGTGGCGATATTACACATGCCTTTGAGATAAGTGCTAGGGTAGGGCTTAGGTGGATGGGTAGGGAATGGACCATAGTGAATAGGTATGCAATGACCACGAACTCTATAACAAAGGCCCTGCAATTAAGGGCTAGGATTCACCCAAGCCTTGAATTTCAGAGGTTTGTAAATGGTTACGTATCGGTATGGGGCTATAGCGGTGATGTTACTAGTTACGTTAGGAGCGTTGAGAATATGTACTTATCATCACTGAGCAGTAGGTTATCATCATTATCGAAGCAAATAATCGATGTTGTACTTGCCGTGGTCTCATCAATAGTGGTCATGGTTCTCTTTATAATAATAACGACAATATTAGGCATGAACTACGCAGCACTATACTTAATACCAGCCATGGCATTGTTAATACCAGCATTAATCCTCAGGGTTCATTTATCGATACCGTACATAATACGTATGGACATTAAGCATGATAGGAATATATACCTAATTACGGCGGTCTCGGCAATACTTAGTCTATTTGCCGTGATATACCTCGGAGCTAAAGGCGTGATATTCCTCGCGCTACCACCATTAGTCTTTTCGCTTCTCGTGAGTAGGAGGGTTAATGATATTAGGAATTCCATACTTTCATTACCTGACTTGATACGTGATATCTCGGAAATAGTCAAGGCAGGTATAGGCGTTAACGCAGCCCTTGAGCGCGTCCTAGATAATCCATACCCAGAACCATTAATTACATATTTACGCAAAATCACCCAAATTAATGATAGTAGGGTTGATGGACCTTGGCTTATTAAGTACGCAATGAATGTACTAAAGGAAATCTCTAGCCTTGGATCACCGTCAAAAGCCCTCGACAAACTTGCCGAGGTTTTCCTAAACCTCAAGGCACTGTTCATAGGTATTAACTATAGTGCCAGGTCATTACAAGTACTTAATTTCTCATTACCCTTCATATTCGCTGGCATGGTTTACATAAGTAGGTTTGTGGTTTCAGTGTTGAGTTCGGTCATTAAGAATGCACCATATACGCTGGTCGGCCTTGTAATGCCCAGCATGAACATCTTACTATTGCCACTAATAATAACTGCATACATAGTGAGCATGTCCGTGGCAATACTATCATCACTGCTGAGCAACTTAACGCTAAGTCCAACGGTGAGGCTTATGGTTCCAATACCATTGACACTGGCATTGATGTTGATGGCTATGGAAATACCAGTACCAGCATAAGACTTTAAAAAGGCATTAAACCAAGCGTAGTTGTGTACGTACCTAAGACACTGATGATTGGAAGATGTTGGAGATGCGGCAAGAAGATCTTTAGGTATGATGATTATTACGTATGCCCCAAATGCCACGCACTTTACTGCCCAACCTGCGCCAAGAAAACATTCTATAAATGCCCAGCCGATGGAACACCACTCGAGGCTAGGTAGAGCATGGCGGTTCTCGCAGGCCTAATGTCATTCACTAAGGGCCATGGCATTAGGGCACTCAGTATAACGGGTCCAAGAGGCTTATTTGTATCGCAAGCAATCGATAAGGTCAGGTACTCCGCAATAATAAAGGATTCCATGTACGTAAGGCTTAATGACGAAAGGTTCGAGAAATTATTGTTCATGTTTTCGCCTATAATTAGTAAGGTTATTGAGGTAACAAGCACTAATTACTATACATTCCTTGGGAGATACATATATAGTGGTAAGTACTTTGTTTATGAACCGTACGTGGACCTCATGAAGACCGTGACCATTAAAATAACGAAGAAGAGCGTTAGGATTATGTATGGCGAGAGTAAGTTAAGGTTAAAGAGGACAAAGAGAGGCTATACCCCGAACGAAATGCTTGATATACTCAGCTATATAATTAAGGAGTTACATAGCGGTAATGCTTAAAGTAGTTCTTAACGCATAATCACAATGTCCCAGGGTATCAAGTTCGAAGTAATAGACGTACCAATACCAGAGGGTACAAATGTAATTATAGGCCATAGCCACTTCATAAAGACTCTTGAGGACATATACGAAGCCCTAGTGAACTCAGTACCCAACATAAAATTTGGTCTTGCGTTCTGTGAAGCCTCCGGCAAGAGGTTAATTAGGCATGAGGGTAATGACGATGAATTAAGAAAATTGGCAATAGACCTGTGCAGGAGAATAGGTGCCGGCCACACATTCGTAATTTACCTAAGAAATGCATGGCCGATAAACGTTCTTAACGCCCTAAAACACGTTGTTGAGGTTGTAAATATACATGCAGCAACGGCTAATCCTCTCTCAATCATTGTTGCCGAGATAGCCCCAGAGCGTAGGGGAATTGTGGGTGTTGTTGATGGGCACTCGCCACTTGGTGTTGAGGGTGATGCGGATATTAAGGAACGTAGAGAGTTGGTTAGGAGGTTTGGCTATAAGCTTGGCTAGGACATTGTGATTTGGCAGCATTAACGATAGAAATCAACCTCTCCCTAAAACCTTCTAACTCCTTCATTAACTCATTTACTGCTTCCTCAACAAGAACCCCTGGCTCCGCATCAGAAGGCAATGACTTAAGCACGCCATCCAAAAGCTCCCTCACGTCAGGTGGAAGTAGGGGGTACGTACTCATCAGTCTTTTAGCAATATCATTAGCACCCTGAACCCGCACCAACTCCCTAACGAAGTACCTAACCTTGCTCTCAGTACTATAATAATCATCAAGCAAATCCACTAGGAAATCAAGGTCAAGATTTACCGAGCAACCCCTGTAATGAAGATCGACAAACCTCAATAGAGTGATTAAATGCTTAATACCACGCTCACCAACAGCGTGCCTAAACCAACCCTTATTGACCAACTGTGCCACGTAATCCCTAGCCTCGAGAACCTCATCAACCACGCACAGAAAAGCCATTACCCAATTAAATACTTAACCATGACTAAGCATCTCGGAAAGAGCCATGTGAGTGCCCTGGGTCAAGGCATAGTCCAGGAACTCCCTAACACCATCAGGATAACCCTCACTCCTAATCCCCTGGCACATACCGATAATTAGCAAAATAATAATCACAGTCAACAATATGGAGATTACATTACCCACAAGGCCAAAGGCCACGTTATTCTTATCCTCAAAGTCCTCGATATAACCCCTAACATCACCATAAACAGCCATATAAACATCATGGTCAACCCTAACAGGATTAAGAAAACGAGGCTTCACACCCTCACCCTCATTACCATAAAGCACCTTAATTAAGAAAGCCTCAGCAACAACACCAGCGGCGTCAATAGCATCATCACCATCACCCTGAGAAGCAATGAGAACCTCAAAAATATCCCTCATAAAACCAGCCCTAAAAACCCTCGACAAGGAAGTAACAAGCGACAACCTAGTACCATTACCCTCCCGCATCAGCGAAGCCATGCCATAAACAACAACAGAGGCTACAGCATAACTAATCCTGATAACCTCCTTAATAACATCCTCACTAACAACACCACCAACCAGCGATCTAGCAAAATTCTCAACAACAAGATTACCCATCAATAAGAGTTACGAACCCATAAAAATAAACCTACCGCCCATATTCAATGAAAAAATTTATTTCCTCAAAGACAAAAACAAGAATAGGGACCGGGCCTGGAGAGCCCACCCAGCTCTCCCCTGGGCAAAACCCAGGCCGATGGGTTCGGAGGCCGAAACCTGGGCTTTGGCTTAGGTAGTGAACCAAGGACCGCCGGTACCTCG
>JAGDXB010000123.1 GCA_023256215.1 Vulcanisaeta sp.
GCAGCGGCTTAACGCCGGGAATGATTTACGATAATGTAAGTGCGTTGAGGGCTCTATCCATGGCGCGTAGGGCTAAGGAGATAGTCAATAACGTGCTTAATACGCTGAACGTAGTACCTTAGTGAGAATGCGAATTACCTGGCCTATAATTCATTAGTAGTCCTCCATGCCCCATTGCCGCAATTTCCTCCCTACTGGGTATTAGGTTCGCCATGAGCCTTGGTAGGAATATGTCTATGGCATTGTGCTCGCTGTAGTATATTCCTCCCGCTGACACTGCGAGTATTGGTGTATCATCAAGTAGTGCTATCATGGTCATTGTCGTTGGTTTTATGGGTATTCCGTAAGCCATAACCCTGGCTCCAAGTTTCCTAATGGCTATCGGCGTCCTATCTGTAGGATCTACGGACATGCCTCCCGTGACCACCACCGCCTCCGCGCCGTTGTTTACCGCCTCCCTTATTGCCGCCATTATTCTTTCCTCATCGTCAGGGACAACGGTGTTGTAAACGATCTCCCACCCATACCTATCGGCCCTCGCCTTAATCACTGGGTAGTAAAGGTCCTTCTTCCTACCTTGGTATATCTCTGTACCCGTTATGACAATGCCAATCCTCCTCCTACTGAACGGCACAACACTAACTAAGCCCCTATACCTAAGTAGTTCATTAACGTCCTCCCTCCTCATACTAAGTGGAACAACATCAACAATACCGACAAGCTCATCCTTAATAACGCCAGTCATGCTTGGTTTCGTAATTAGGAGTACATTACCGTTTAGGTTAAATTCCTGAAGTCCACTTACGTTTACTCTTAGGACACCATTCACGCTTGATAATATCCAGGCCGAGCCCTGCCTCGCAAGCCTTACGTACGTGTTCTCACCAGCCAGTGCATTAGCCATAATTTCAGCGATTTCCCACTCATACATTAAGTCGCTTGACTCTTCATCGCCCTCAATCCAAACAAAGTAAACCCCGGAATCCTTGAGTTTCTCAACATCATCCCTAGTAATCACATGGCCCTTAGGCAGTAGTACAGCTGCTCCATCCTTACCAACATACGTCGTATCATAGCCAAGGACCTGACCGACAGCATCCTCAACCCTAACAAGCCTCACATTGCTAATAATTAAATGCGCCTTAAATAAGGATTCCACATTAAACAGGTTATAGGCAATGAATATTAAGTGGTGTGTCATGGATCGCTTGTATGGAGAGACTTAGGGTTGGTTTCATAGGGCTTGGCATAATGGGTGGTGCTATGGCAATGAATATTCATAGGGCTGGCTTCCCACTAATCGTTTATAATAGGACGAAGTCGAAGACCGAACCCTTCGCAAAGCTCGGTATACCGGTTGCGGATAGTCCTAGAGAGGTTGCTGAGAGGTCTGATGTCGTTATTGACATGGTCACGGACGCGCCAGACGTGGAGGAGGTCTTGCTCGGCCCTAATGGTGTTGTCCACGGCGCGCACCCAGGCCTCATAGTTATTGACATGAGCACGAACTCACCGGAGCACGCAAGATACTTTGCCAGGGAGTTGGGTAAATACGGTATTGAGTTCCTGGACGCGCCTGTGACTGGTGGTGATATTGGGGCTAGGCAGGGGACGCTGACCATAATGGTTGGTGGTAAGTACGAGGTTTTCGAGAAGGTTAAGCCTGTGCTTCAGGCCATGGGTAAGACCATAATATATGCTGGCGATGTTGGTAATGGGCAGATGCTCAAGCTACTTAACCAAATAGTCGTTGGTATTGACATGCTTGCCGTAGCCGAGGCAATGGCGCTCGCCAAAAAGGCAGGCATTGACATGGAGAAGCTATTCACGGTGCTATCCACTGGTGCCGCGAACTCATTCACGGTCCAGTACTACATGCCCAAGATGATGAGGGGAGACTTCGAACCAGGATTCAGGGCAGCCCACCTAAGGAAGGACCTTAAGTACGCAATTGAGACCGCGAATAAACTCAACGTCCCATTGCCAGGTACAGCATTAACACTACAACTATACAATGCCCTAGTAGCCAAGGGACTCGGTGAAAAGGGCACTCAAGCCCTACTAAAACTATACTACGAATTAGCAAACATCAGCGATGGGTAGATTTAAAAGGTCGTTAGTCGCTTAAAATATTGATGGGTATTGTTAAGGTTAGGTTTAAGGTCTATAATCCAGCTGATATGAGTAAGTATGTTGAGGTTGATGGCATTGTTGATACTGGGGCCATTTACTCCGTAATACCGTCCTCACTCCTAAACTCAATAGGGATTAAGCCGCTTGAGAGAAGGAGGTTTCTTCTATTTGGTGGTTATGTTGAGCGTGATGTTGGTGGTGCTATTATTGAGGTTATGGGTAAAAGAGGCGCTGTGACTGTAATCTTCGGTGAGGAGAAGGACGTAAACGTGCTTGGAGTCACAGCTCTAGAGGCTCTTGGGCTCGAGGTTGACCCAATTAAGGGAACACTTAAGGAGACTGAACAATTATTGCTTTATAGTTTAATTTAAAATGATGGTATTATCTTGTGTATTACGAACTCATTGAAACCAAGCAACTCAGCCCTTGTTGGTTTACCCCTAGCCACATCAATTATTAACCTGAATAATTTCTCACCAGCCTGCTCAATGGTTTCTTGGCCGAGCGTCACGGTGCTTGCATCGAAGTCTATGTTCTCACGCATTTTCTTGGCTGTGTATGGGTTAGCCGTGACCTTGATCACGGGGGCTATTGGGTTGCCGGTGGGTGTTCCACGGCCTGTGGTGAATACGACCAGGGTAGCACCACCAGCAACCATACCTACCACGGACATTATGTCATAGCCCGGTGTATCCATTATCCAAAGACCCTTACCCTTCACCTCCTCTGCGTAATCAACAACTCCCTGTATTGGCCTTGAGCCACCCTTGATGACCGCACCAAGGGACTTCTCCTCAATTGTCGATAAACCACCAGCTATATTTCCAGGCGATGGCTGCGCCCCAACAAGGTCTACACCATAGGATGCCGCTAGATCAACCCATTTCCTAACTACCTTGACTATCCTATCACCAACCTCCTTAGACACTGCCCTCCTAGCTAATATTTCTTCAGCACCTATCATTTCAGGCGTTTCCGAAAGTATTACCGTACCTCCCAAATCGATTAACTTATCCGATGCATAACCAACCACAGGGTTTGACGCAAGGCCCGAAGTTGCATCCGAACCACCGCACTCAACACCCATTGTTAAATTCGATATATCGACTTCCTCAGGCTTTTGGGACAATACTTCCTCGGCCATCCTCCTGAGAATTCTAACTCCCTTCTCAATAGCAGCTGGTGTTCCACCATCCTCCTCCTGAATAACAACCCTCTCCACAGGCTTACCTGTCTTTTCAATCTCCTTAACTAGATCATCGGCCTGAATCTGCTCGCAACCGAGACCAACAATTAGCACACCACCAACGTTGGGGTTCTTAGCAGTATTAATCAAAGTCCTCTTAGTAACTTCTAGATCTGGCTCTAATTGGCCGCAGCCAAACGGATTCTCAATAGCCACAGCACCCTTTACCTGATCCGCGATTCTTCGCGCAACAAAGCTTGAGCAAATCACCGTGGACATAACGAGCAAGTGATTCCTAATGCCAACCCTACCGTCAGGTCTGACATAACCAAGTATCGTGGGCTTACTCATGACTTATCACCCCTACAAACGCTATGCACGGCTGTTAAACTTTCGAGATTATGAACGTGTACGTGCTCGCCAACCTTAATATCAACCTTAGCCCTACCTATCACGTGACCGTACTTAATCACATAATCGCACTTACGTATATCCTTAATAGCGAACTTATGCCCAAAGGGTATATCATTAAGAAGCCTTATCCTTAAATTAAACTCACCAACTTTAACTATGACCTCATCATCACGTTTCAAATCCCTAAGTGCTATTGCAACATTATCACTTGGATTGAGCACTAGGGCTTGTCTCTCCGCAGTTAATTCTAATGACATTAAGTAATGATAAGGTAAGTAAAATATAAGCACTTTATCTAACGTAGTTAGTGTTTCTTTATAATTCAAGCCTAATTATACTAAGGTCGATACAAAACATTATTTTTATTGATATTGTTTATTTAGTTTCTTGAGGAAATTCATGCTTTTGCAGGTATTTCTATGAAAAATTATCATAATATTAATATCAAGTAGTATGGATTATCTATTTAGTAATATAAATTGGGTATAGTATTATAACCCATAAAATTTATTAAAGAGAGAAGGAGTAGATTAATTCTCGTATGAGGAACATAACCCACATGGGTGTCTCAAGAACGACCCTCATATTGGTCGTTGTGCTAGTGATAGTCGTTGTGGTTCTCGGTGGGTTACTGGCCTATTATGCTACGAGACCAACAGCACCACCTCCACCTAAGGAGGTCCTATTCTATACCTGGTGGGCCACCACCGGCAAGGTTGCTGGTGAGCATACCTGGCCGCTATTTGATCAATACTTCCACATACCTGTCGCACCGTATGTGGTTCCTGGTGCAGGTGGTACTGCTGCTAAGTACGCAATTATCGCGTTGATCGAAGCTGGTAAGCCTCCAACGACTTTCCAGAGTCACGAGGGTCCTGAGATGATTAGCTACATAGAGATCGCTCCTCAGGGTGCCAATTCGTTCTATAACGCGACGGCTTGGTGGGATGCATTATTAGCCACGGGTAACGTGTCAATACCTGTCATAGAGGCTGGAATGTTTAATGGGCATATGTACCTATTCCCAGTAAATGTGCACAGGGGTGGTTTGCTATTCTTTAACCCACAGGTACTTCGCGAATACAACTTACCAATACCAACAACACTTGATCAGCTCTATTATGACGCATACGTTCTTTATCAGCATGGTATATGCTTCATGATTCCAGGTGGCGATAGTGGTTGGGACCAGCTAAACCTATGGGAGAACATATTCCTATCACTTGCCGGTCCTAAACTATACATGGAGATACTGTACGGAACACTCAATCTAAGTGACCCGCAGGTTCAGGCACTAATTAATGAGACCAATACCTGGTTCCTGAAGTTCCAGGCCCTTGACTGCCCAGGTTGGGAATCAATGACGTGGACCCAGGGTGCTGCCTGGATTGTGGAGGGTAAGGCCTCATTCCAGACAAATGGTGATTGGTGGGTGACGTATGTCTACGACTTCCTAAACACGACGACGTACCCGGCGATACCACCGTATACGTCCTGGACAAACATAACAGCTATGGCTGAGCCATTCCCAGGAACGGCCGGCGTTTACCCATTGGTTGTTGACTCCGTTGCCGTGCCTGTAGGACCTGCCGAGTCTTACGGTGTATTATTTGCAGAGTGGTGGAGTTCGTGGTACTGGGGTGGTGGTATACCTGGTGGCGAGCCTTCTTGGACAAAGTGGAAGGCTGTAACGTTCTACACAAACATAACCACTGATTACTATAATACGCCAGAGCAGTGGTGGAGCTATGAGGAGCTTGTGAATTGGAGCAAGAGCCCAAGTGATTGGTGCCGCTTCGTTTATCAGCTAAGTGATGGTGGTCTCTTTGATGATGTATTTGCACAGCTTAATCAGGGATTACTGACGTATGCCGAGGTTGGCCCAAGCGGTACGTCACAGTGGATGAGCACGTTAGCGTCAGCATTGGCAGAGGAGAAGGCTGAGTGGTTAAAGGCCAATCAGCTAGGCCTTGGCTACCTTGGATGGCCTGGGTACTACCTAGGTTGTTATGTACCACCCTGGGTCAGCAGCTCCAGTAGCAGTTAGGTGAGTTAAAATGAGGAGTGAGTTAAAAACAATGCTTATTTTTTCCTCTCCCGCCCTTATCTTTGGTATATTCCTCCTATACATGCTTGCTTGGGATTACTACTTCTCATTCACTAATTGGTCATTGTTTAACCCAATACCGCAATTCGTCGGTTTACAAACATACATAAAGGTACTCACTAATCCAATAACGGTCGCCTCACTGGAGAGATCAATATTGCTAGCAGCGCTTCTCGTTGCTGCCGGGAACGCCATGGGCATAGTATTGGCCGGATTACTATTCTTCCTAAGGAATAATACCCAACGTAATGTCTATCTATCAATATTAATTTACCCACTCGCAATGCCCATGATAGCCAACGCCTTCATATGGCTGTGGCTTTACAACGTAGAGTATGGACTTGATTACCTATTTAAGGCCATGGGCTTGCCGAGTGTTAATTGGCTAGGCCCTCAATACGCCTTTTGGAGCATATTCCTAGTTACAATATGGGCCTATTCAGGACTTGCCGTTATTTTTTACCTGGCCATGCTTATGAACGTCCCATCATCCGTTATAGATGCTGCCAAGGTCGATGGTGCCGGAACATTCACTATATACCTAAGGATATTACTGCCCAATGTTAGGGGTGCCTTAATAATATCGTCGGCGCTATTATTCCTATTCGCCCTAAGGATATTTTCACTGCCCTATGGCATGGTTGCACTAAACCCGTTTGTAGAGACTGCGGTAATTAACCTATATTGGGATTACATTAGTGAGCACTTTGCTGAAGCTACGGCGATAGCAGGTATAGTCATTGCGATAGCAATTGCTGTTGTTGTACCATACGCATTGTATGGGTTGAAGAGGTGGATTACCCAGGGGTGATGCCATGGTTAATGCAAAGTCAGTTATCCATCAGGTGGTCCTTGCAATAATAATAGCGGTGTGGTTAATACCACTCTATGCTATGGTAATTAATTCGTTTAAATCAAACCTCGCCGCACAAACAACCCCTGTTTTACTGCCAAGTGGCTTCTTGGCTAGCAACATAGTAACCGTTGCTCAAGGCCTTGTTTATGGCTTGATTAACAGCGCTATTGTCGTGCTCCCTGTCGTGGCAATATCCACATTCTTAGGGGCGCTGGCTGCCTTTGGATTCTATAGATTAAGGCATTGGCTGAGTGATTTCCTATTTACCCTAGTTGCAATAGGTACCTTTATACCGTATGAGGTGGCTGCCGTGCCATTGGTTAAAATAATGGTTGCACTGGGGCTCTTCAACACCTATGGTGGTTTAATACTGGCGTATTTGATATTCTTCATACCCACGGGAGCATTATTGATGTCAATATTCATATCCGTCATACCAAAGGACTACATAGAGATGGCATACATAGATGGAGCGAGCGATTTCACAGTATTCCTAAGGATATTACTACCACTGGCAATGCCCGGCGTGATAGCCACGGCAATATACATACTGATAATGGCATGGAACAACTTCTTCATACCACTGGTACTCGTAGAATCACCTAGCCTAAGACCAATAGCACTGGCCGTTCAGAAATACATAGGTGGTTATGGAGTACTGTATAATGAGACATACGCAGGTTCATTAATAGCAGCAATAGTGCCCTTGGTAATATTCGTATTACTGGGCAGGTACTTCGTAAGAGGGTTACTCGCATTAGGGGCGGGCGCAAAGGGTTAAACTAAAAATAAAAATCAATAATAAGAATAAACGACCTGTAATCCCCAGGGTATTAATCATAACGAATAATCCAGGATTAAAACCACAGGATAGGCAATCATTACTGACAAGAATACGTGAAATAACGAATCTTAAGGTGATAAATGTTAGGGTGGCCTCAAATCACGTTGAAATAGATGTAAGAATTAATGATAAGAAAGACCTAGATTCAATAAGGCAGTTAGGGCTTGAGATACTGGACGTGGTTGATATTGACGTCGAGGATAGAGTGAGCGAGGAGATTTCTGAGGACTATGCCATAGGTAAGTACGTGGAGTTGTTTAATGAGGAGAGGTTTTGGGAGGCGCATGAAGTGCTTGAAGAGGTATGGCGTGTGAATAGGGATGAGGGTTTACGAGGATTAATAGTGTTGGCTGCAGCATTCGTAAAGCTTCAGGAGGATGAGCCAGGTTCATTTCAATTATTAATAAATGACGCAAGGAGATTAATAATGAGAAACGAAATACCCAGAATGAACAAGGAAAATCTGCTAAGAAAAATAGACAATGCCTTAACAACAATGAAACCCTTCAAAATCGAAAAGAACGACCTAAATTCGACACAAAAAGCTTAAATTTCCAATCACCATTGTTTACCTCGCGGCCGTAGTCTAGCCTGG
>JAGDXB010000100.1 GCA_023256215.1 Vulcanisaeta sp.
CGCACACAATGCATGGTGTTGTCAGGGTACCTGAGCCATACTGCTATAGGTGCCCGCTCGGCCTTAAATACCCTGAGTGTGGCTTGGCCTGTGTTAATTATGTGGATTATGTAATTAAGAATGAGAAGAATGTGGCTGCGATATTAGTTGAACCAATAACGGGGACTAACGGTGTTGTTGTGCCGCCTAAGGAGTACCTGCCAACGCTTAAGAGGATTGCTGAGGAGAATGACGTATTGTTCATTGCCGATGAGGTTATGACTGGTTGGGGCCGTGTTGGTGATTGGTGGGCTGTGAACCTATGGAATGTGAAGCCCGACATGTTGACCACGGCTAAGGGCGCATCCGCATCATACGTACCGATTGGCATAACGGCAGTGAATAAGAAGATCGCTGATTATTTCGAGGATGAGTTCTTCGCGCATGGGCACACCTTCGAGGCACACCCAGTATCCTTAGCGGCTATACCTGCGGTTATTGAGGAGTATAAGAGGCTTGACCTACTAAGTCATGTTAGGACCATGGGCGAATACCTGGCCAGGAGGCTTGAGGAGCTGAAGGAGAGGCATAGGAGCATTGGTGATGTTAGGGGTGTCGGTCTATTCTGGGCCATTGAGTTCATAAAGGATTCCAGAAAGACTCCCTTTGGTACATACGACGATAAGTATAAGGGCGTGACCACAATGGTTGATAAGGTAGCCGCTGAGTTACTGAGTATGGGTGTTTACGTGTTTAATGGTCCATCTTGGTTCATAATTGCGCCGCCCCTGATAATAACTAAGGAGCAGATAGACGAGGGCATTGAGAAAATAGACCAAGTAGTCAAGAAGCTTGATGATCAATATCAGGGCTAATCCTAGGAAAAAATTAATTCTTTTAGGAGATCACCGCTCATTATATTGAGTTAATATCTATATTAAGCTAATCAGTATGTTATTATGCAGGGTAAATTTATGATAACTTTATGATAATACTTTAAAAATAATGATAACAATAACATTGTATGCCTATCCTCGAGCCGCCTAGAAGAGCTTGGGGTAGATTGAGGAATTTCATTAATGGTAAGTGGGTTGATGGACACCCAATTGGTTATGCGCAGCTTTATGATCCTGGTGTTGGTGATGTTATTGGTGAGGTGCCGCTTGGTGGTAAGGAGGATGTTGATGAGGCTGTTGAGGCTGCATATGAGGCCTTTAAGACTTGGAGCCGTATGCCCGTGCCTGATAGGCTTCAGTACCTTTTTAGGCTTAAGTGGGTTATGGAGGAGTTTAAGGAGGAGTTCGCCCGCGTTAATACGCTTAACCATGGTAAGCCAATAAATGATTCTAGGGGTGATTTGAGGAGGAGTATTGAGAATGTGGAGGCTGCGATAGCCGTGTTATTGAGCCTATCTAAGGGTGAGTATCAGCGTGAGATTGCTAGGGATATTGATGAGATAATGATGAGGGAGCCCTTGGGCGTGTTCTCAATAATTACTCCATACAACTTCCCAATAATGATACCCTTCTGGTTCATACCGTACGCCGTGGCTCTGGGAAACACCGTAGTCGTTAAGGTTAGTCCTGTAACTCCAATACCCATGACGTACGTGATGGAGAAGATAGCTGAGGTATTCCCACCTGGTGTTGTGAATTTGGTACACCTCGACAACTCTGTCGTTGAGTACCTAGTTACGCACCCGTTGGTTGAAGGTACCGCGTTCGTTGGTACGTCCGCAATAGCCCTAAAGCTTTATGAGGCGTCTGCAAGGGCTGGTAAGAGGTATCTTGGCGGTGGTAGTGCTGCGAATTATGCGGTTGTCATGCCTGATGCTAATCTTGATAGGACTGTGGAGACCTTAATACATTCTAAGTATGGTAATTCCGGCCAGAGGTGTCTGGCTATCCAGAATATCGTGATTGTGGGCGATGATGATTTCTATAATAGGTTCAAGAATGCATTTGTTGAGAGGGCTAGGAGGTTGAGGATTGGTTATGGTCTTGATGAGTCTGTGGAGATGGGACCGATGACTACGGATCAATATAGGCGTAATGTCGTTTCTAAGGTTGAGAATGCCATCAATGGTGGTGCTAAGGTTGTTCTGGATGGTAGAGATTACAGGGTTAGTGATTATCCAAGGGGCTTCTACCTAGGGCCTACAGTACTTGAGGGTGTTACGCCAGATATGAGTATTGTTAGGGAGGAGATCTTTGGGCCTGTGGCTAATTTAATGAGGGCTAAGAACCTCGATGAGGTGATTGATTGGATCAACAGGGGTAAGTACCACCACTCGGCGGCTATATTTACGCAGAATGGTGCTTGGGCCAGGCAGTTTGTTAATAATGTTGATGTGGGTAATGTCGGTGTTAACATTGGTATAGCGGCGCCCGTTGGCTGGTTCCCATTTGGTGGTAGGAAGATATCGGGCTTAGGTAGTCATCACCCGCAGATAGATGTTGTTGATTTCTTCACGGATAGGAAAATAGCAATAGTGAGGTGGTTTTAATAAAGTGAGTGCTAGCTTTCCTTTCTACTTACCACTAGGAATGTAGTCGCTAAATACTTGAATGGTGCATGCGAGCTTAGGACATAGTCAAATGCGTAAAATAGGGATGCAAGCTTCTTTATTCTATTTGTGCTCCATTGATGCAGTCTTGATGGTATTATATTGGATAGTACGTGAATACCCCTTATGCTTATTATCCTAAACCCATAACTATGCAGTATATCTGCCAGCTCCTTAAATGTGAAGAACCTAAATGGTATAACCTCGTTATTGTGACCATACCAATAACCAACATGACCCTTACCATCCACCAACCCCTTAAGGAAATCCCTCATGGAAATACCACCTAATAATGCCTCATAGGCCATATCAACACACACAAGATTGTCTGAATCAAATATTAAATAACCACCCTTATCCAACACTCTAGCTACCTCCCTGAAAGCCTTCTCGGACTCCACAATATGGTTAAAGACACTACCATAAGCCACCACAGCGTCAAAATAGCCATCCCTGAACGGTAATTTCATGGCATCTCCCTGGGTAGGATCGCTACACCTCCTGGCCTTTACGCATTTATTAAGGGATGCGCGGGATATATCTAGGCTAACTACGTGATACCCACGTTTTCTGAGAAGCATGGTCCAAATGCCGGTGCCACTACCAAGATCAAGAACCTTACTTTGTATTTTTACACCATCAAAGTAATCCCTAAATATCTCGTAGAGCTCACCATATAGGTGCCTGTAGTATTGGGATAATTTTAAGTAAACCTTTTCATATTTCGGTGCTAGTTGGTCGTAGACAGTGCTTACATATGTTTCGTAGCTATCTATAGATGATTGATCGTCACCTTCCACCCAAGTCTCCCAATTCTGGCGTAAGTGATGGCTTAATAAATGCTTCTGTCACATAACTATGATATATATGGTTTTAATCATTAATTTAAACACTTGTAGAAGATAAAATTAGCCTCTCATGAAGATTTTATCTTTCAATTTACCATCCTCGAAGATCAAGTACGCCAACTTCAACGCCCCCACCATGTACTCACTACCAGCATTTACGACAGGTATTCTCCTACCCTGCTTACACTGCACATAGTCTATACCTGGCGATTCATGTATATGCCCATGCAGACCAGCAGCCGGGCAATAATTCTCAAGAACCTCCTTAACCGCCAAACTACCTGCATGATCCATAACAACCTCACCACCAGCAGTTACAGGCCTTAGGTCAGGAGTTAATTTTGGTGCCAAATCTATGTTTGTGCCATACGGCGGCACATGAATCGCAGCCAACAGTCTAGGCATTTTGCTTTGATCAACACTATTGAATAACCGTATTAACCTCTCCTTAAGCACATCCTCAGGCAATTCCCTCTCCGTATGCCAGGGAGTTGGATTAGAATAGCCAAAACCAAGTAGTAAATGCCCATTAATTTCAATTATTCTCTCATCTCCATAAATCAGCACATCACCATCCAATTTTCTAATGTTGTCCACAAATTCGTGTGGATCATCATTGCCCGGGAAATAGAAGAGCTTAACATTAGATTGCCTATATCTCTCCTCAACCTTCTTCATCCACTCGGTGAAACTCTCAATCATTAATTTCACCAATACATCCCTAGCCTTATTCTTATTATTAATCAATTCATCATACTCAGACTCAC
The DNA here is from genome assembly GCA_023256215.1 of Vulcanisaeta sp. Classification (GTDB taxonomy): domain Archaea; phylum Thermoproteota; class Thermoprotei; order Thermoproteales; family Thermocladiaceae; genus Vulcanisaeta. The sequence continues at coordinate 4,161 of JAGDXB010000100.1, forward strand.
TGACTATGTACGGATAATAACCGCTGTTCTTCGCATCCCTTAAAATCTCGCTCAATTTATTCTCACCGAACTTCTTAACCTCACCAAAAACATTGGCAGTATAATCACCGGTTTTTAACTTAATGATAGGCATAAGGGCCTTCCCCGTCAGATCACCATTCAGTACAACGACGTCCGCCTTAAACATCTTAGGAATATTGGCGAGTTTTGCATAGGCTATCTCTGAGCCGTGAAGATCAGATACTAGAACTATCCTAATTTTATCTCCCATTGATCTAGGACTCTCATTGGTACTTTAAAAGTATTTTCTTGAGTCTAAATAAAATAAATTACTATTTGTGAGTAAAGCTTATATAAACAATGTATTTAATTAAGTGCTAGATGTCAGAGGGTATCGTGGAGGAGAAGATGCAGAGGGGTTTAGCTATGATCAATGCCTGCGACAATTATAAGGTAAGCTGTAGGTTACTTGGTGGTATAGCTATCGTGTACTTGGTCCGTGATATATATACTGAGGTGCCATTCCTCAAGCGTGAACCTAAGGATGTCGATTTAGCGGCTCATAAGAAGGATTCCCAAAAGGTCACAAAGGCCCTTGAGAGCCTTGGTATACAGGCCGATAGGCAATTCAATGCGCTACATGGGTGGGAGAGGCTCAAGTTCATGGATCCTAAGCTGGGTATGAGGATTGACGTATTCCTTGACATATTTAGGGAGAGCCACGTCATTGACCTGAAGGATAGGCTTGAGAAATTCTCACCAACACTACCACCCAGTGACTTATTAATGACGAAACTGCAGATTTGGGAGATTAATGAGAAGGATATTAAGGACATAATAGCCATGCTCTACAAATTCGACCTGGGCGATAAGGACACCAATAACACAATAGACCTAAACAGAATAATTGAGTTGACATCAGACGACTGGGGATTATACAAGACAACCACCGTTAACCTGGACAGGACAATAAATTACATGAAAAGCGTAGACCTGCCAGGCAAGGTTAAGGACAGGGTAATGAGCAATATAGATAGGTTAAGGCAATCAATAGAGAAGGCCCCAAAATCCATGAAGTGGAAGATGAGGGCTGCAATCGGCGAGAGAGTTAGGTGGTACGAGACGCCCGAGGAAGCTTGATAATTTCAATAAGACGCCTAAATTATTTTGCCTATACCTTCCTCATTATCTCATTAATAACGTCTTCGGGATTTATGTCGATCGTATTCCTACTAGCCATTGTTCTTAACGTCCAGTAATAGGCAGGTAATTGATACGCAAGGTCATTACTAATCCAGGGCTCCTTCGGCAGTTCAGACAATATTGTTCCGTAGATATCGATAAGTATGTTTAAATGCATTAGATAATCACCACCAAGGTATAGATACGCATCCCTTGGGCTTGGATCAATAACCCTGCCTAATAACGTATTTATCTCGGTATTCCTAACCCTCAGCACCCCTCACCTTCCTAGTCACAGTACTCAAGAGCCAGGTGCTTACGTCCCAGCCATACCTAAGCACGAGCATTGATAACTCTCTAATATTACCACCAAGTAATTGCCAAAGAAGCTCGGTATCAATAGGTTTAGTTAATGGAATTCTTTGTGACGCATCATTAATAATGCTGATGAACTCCTCCTTAGGTAGGTACCAAAGTAAGAGTCCGCTGAGTCCACCTTTGGCTCCATTCCTCCTAACGATATCCACGGCGGCTCTGTCACTAAATCCAAAGAGTACGATCAAGCCCCTCACATTATCATAAATAATGCTGGAGTGCTCCTCAATAGCCCCCCGCGTAGGCCATGACCTCGCCTTCAATAATGCCGTAACTAACCTGCGCATTCTCACCTACATTGAGCATAGCCCTATAGCCTTATCAAGTTCATCAAATACTAGGATAACGTACTTATCCCTTAACTCTCTGCGCACCTTCAACTCGTTAATTATATCATAAAAGAACCTGCTAATACCAACCAGTAGGCCAGGTTCTATCCCGTTGATTATCAGCATGATATCATTATTAAAGGCCTTAACTACCGCATCCATAACGCCACCTTCCAGGTTTATTCCATAGGTTTTCAGCGAATTCGTTAGGGTCCTTTCCTCAAGGTTTATGTATATGGCGATAACGTCATCCTTAACGTTACTAAGCGATGCTGAGAAATTTCTCAGGAATGTCGATTTACCGCAATCCAGTGATCCATAGATAATGCCAACACCACCCAACTCCCTAAGTTGGTTAGGGATAAAAAGTGAGTTATGAATAAATCATAATATGAAGCCTTCATATGCATTACTGATTATAGTGCTGGTTCTCTCATTCTCGGTAACTACATACTATGCATATCAATATCTAGCAAAACCAATATATTGTCTATGCCCCACGGTATTGCTTGATGAGGTCTATAATACTTACGTTTATTACAACAGCAAATTGATTTATCACGAGTGGTATTTCGAGGCCTGGCCAACACCCTGTTGCGATAATTTCCCAGGGTTAAAACCACCAATAACCTTCAACGGCATAGTTAACGAAACAACATGCATACAGATAACGGGAATAACCCCACCGCCTGGTATCGTCAATTACACATGCATGATAACCCACAGCGGTAATGCCATGATCATAATACCAACGAGGATAGTAGCCCAGGAGGATAGGGCATGCAGTATTGAGAGGTTGCTGCAGAGGTTTCTCACGTATGACGAAATAGGCCTAAGCACACTTTATGGAAGTACGCAAACCCTAATAACGGGTATACCAGTCATTAGAGAGTTCATAGGCGATAATCGGGTCTTCCTAATCGGCCAGGAGTTCATAACGAACACGACAAAGGTTGGTCGCTACTTAATCGTTTACGTTCCAGGGATCGAATTAGACATAAGCATTGAGTCGATAGGCGTAAGGACAGGTATGGTGCAGGAAATGGGGACAATAACCGTGCAGTACTACTACTCAACAAACATTAATGAGACCAACACCATAATCATAGAGATAACACCGAAATAATAACCTACGCATCAATACCATTACTAACGGCATACTCATAAAGCCTTACCGCGATTTTCAGCAAGTCCCTATAGAGTGCCTTGGCTAGGATATCACGGAGGACATCTATTGAAATCTGCGAGTAGTTATGCATGAGTACGTTCCTAAATCCAATCATCCTCCCAAAGATCACCGAGTCGTTAACACTTATTATACCGACTTGGTTCAGGTAAATGGGCACCTCCGAGTACATGGACGGCGCCTTGAACCCCTTCTCAACCATTATGTGCGAACCCATGTCGATGAGGGCTTGAATAACCACCTGGAGCATGTGTAACACGGCATTCAGCAATACATAATCACTAACTAATTCGCTAATGCCATACCTAGAAACTAGCAGGTCGACTTCATCAACATTCCTCTTAACAATAGCTAATAAATCACTTAAACAACCCACATAACTCACCAACCCTCCTCCTAATCAACTCATTAAATCCATTAGCCCGCAAAAACACTTGATAATCACCGTAAAGA
>JAGDXB010000072.1 GCA_023256215.1 Vulcanisaeta sp.
TTTGCTACGCAACCAAGGCTTAGCGGTATTGGTAAGAAGACCCCTGAGATCCTGGAGATACCGATCGGCGGTGTTGATGATATTAATCAGATAATTAAGTATGCAGATTCAGTGCTGGGTAAGGATATAAACATAACCGATGTCTTTAATGAGGGTCAATACGTGGATGTTACTGCCATTACCAAGGGTAAGGGGCTGCAGGGCGTCGTTAAGAGATTCAACGTAAAAATACTACCAAAGTGGCATAAGCATAGGAAGGGTTATAGAAGGATTGGTGCCATTGGCCCACAAAACCCAGCATTGACATTCACAACACCAAGGCCAGGCCAGATGGGTCTTCATAAGAGGACCGAGTATAATAAGAGGATATTAAAGATTGGTCTTAACGGTGTCGAGATAACGCCATCATCAGGCTTCCCGCACTATGGCATTATTAAGGGTCCATATGTCGTGCTTGAGGGGTCAATACCTGGTGTCGTTAAGAGACTTGTGACCCTTAGATTCCCAGTAAGGCCGAGGCCTCACACATACCCAACAGGTAAGGTTCAAATAGTTTGGTTATCAACACAACCACTACAGGGTGTATGAGCATGGTATCCCTAGACCTATCACCATTCATCAAGCCTCTATACACCACACCAACATCGGCTAAGGTGTTTGGATTAGATGGTAATGTAATCAGTGAGGTATCATTACCTCAACAATTCTTAGAGCCCATAAGACCTGACCTAATACTTAGGGCATACCTCAGCGCGTTGACGGCGAGGCTTCAACCCAAGGGTACTGATCCCATGGCAGGTAAGAGAACGACGGCCATAAGCTTCGGTATAGGACTTGGCCTAGCAAGAGTTCCTAGGGTTAAGGGTAGCCTTTGGCCCACGGCTAGGTTTGCACCTAATGTTGTTAAGGGTAGGAGGGCTCATCCACCTAAGGTTGAGAAGATACTTCATGAAAGGATTAATAAGAAGGAGCGTAGGAAGGCGATTAGGTCAGCCATAGCCGCTACCGCGATTAAGGACTTAGTTGCTGCCAGGGGCCACATTGTTGATAGGGTTCCGCAAATACCATTAATCGTTAGTGATGAGTTTGAAAGAATAGGTGTTATGGCCGATCTTAAGAAGGCGTTTATTACCCTTGGTCTTTGGGACGATATTGAGAGAGTTGCGGAGAGGGTTAGGATTAGGTCTGGTAAGGGTAAGATGAGGGGTAGAAGGTATAAGGAGGGTAGGAGCGTCTTAGTCGTGGTATCCTCAAGCGAAGCACCTGTGCTTAAGGTTGCTAGGAACCTACCTGGAGTCGATGCTGTGCCTGTGAGGAACCTTAGCGTACTGTACCTAGCGCCTGGTGGTGTCCCTGGTAGGTTAACGCTATGGACATTGAGTGCTATTGAGGAACTACGTAAAGGCTTATTCATGGGGTGAGACCATGATAGTGAACTTCGTCCTTACAGAGAAGAGCCTTAGGCTCGCCGAAAAGGAGAATAAGATAACTGTAATAGTGCCTAGATCTGCTACGAAGAAGGAAATTAGGGATTACATAGAAAAGACGTACAATGTTAAGGTGGAAAAGGTGAATACCGCGATAACGATGACAGGGGAGAAAAAGGCCTATGTAAAGTTAGCACCTGGTTACAACGCATATGATCTACTGAGTAGGCTCGGTCTTGTCTAACCTACCTCACCAATCCATTAGAATTCTTAATTTATGGTTCAGTTCGTGGGTTCATCCTCATCCAATCAGCACTTAAGTCCTTGCATCACCTAGATTTGCCACACTAATGCATTATTAAAGCATTTATAGGGGTTTACATAATGATTGCACTGTGATGATGCTTCACCTCCCCGATAAGTGACGAATCCTTTAAGTGCTGAGTCTTGTTAATTATCTTGTTAATTGGTATGTCATGAATTGATCAATACTTTAATATCACGTTGCTAGTATGGGCTAAAGATTTATTAACGTTTGGTGGTATTCGATGACGTGGATGTAATAAAGGAGGTTGGTAATGACGATGTGAGACTTATCTTTATCAGGGATGATCAGAACTTCTTAGTTGAGTCGCTGTTTATCAAGGGATTTAATGAGGAGAGGTATAAGAAGTTGAGGAGGTATGTTAAGGAGAAGCTTGGTGAGGAGTTTACGGGCATAGTCAGTCTCGATACTGGGAAGGCATTAACTAAGGTATTGTTATTGGGTATGGATCAGGTAGGTCAGTCGATAGTAAATGACGTTATTAATGTTGAGGAGGAGAAATTTAATTCGTGGATTTCGAACGGGGTACTTAAGGAGTTAATTGATAAGGTGAATGGTGAAGTTAGTAGTGCTAAGAAGAAGTCGAGGAAATCTAGGAAAAGGAAATCGAAGAAAACAAAGAAGAGTAAAAAGAAGAGTGAGGGCACGAGAAAGAGAAGCAGAAAGAAGAAAACAACGAAGAAAAGCAAGTAAGGCTTCACTGCTCGGTTATTGAAAAATAATGGGCAAAAAGGCTTTTTATAGGGGTTATGTTTTACGAAGATAGAATGTCCGCGACACCTTTCGAGAAACCACAAGGCACTGTAGAAGTGCCTCATATAGAGGTTGATGAGGAGACAAAGGAAATAATAAAGGAAATACTGTCTCAAATGAAGGATCCGGTCGAGATACTATTCTTCACGAGCAATACATGTGGTAATAGGGACACCAACTGGTGTGTACCAACAGAGGAATTACTTGATCTACTGGCTGATCTTGCGCCTCCTGGGAAGTTAATGGTTAAGAAGATAAGGTATGAAGTGGATAATGACGCATTTGTTAAGTATAACGTTGAGCCGCAGAGGGTTCCAGTGATTTATCTTCTTAATGGTGCTATTAAGTACTTAGGTGCACCGCTTGGTGAGGAGGTTAGGGCCTTCATAGAGACCATAGTCAGAATATCGCTGGGTGAAACGAAACTTAGACCAAGGACTAAGAAGGGCCTTGAGGCGTTAATTAATTCCAACACCGATAAGAGGGTTGAGGTCATGACTGTGGTCACGCCATCATGTCCATATTGTCCATATGCCGTATTAATGGCTAACATGTTTGCCTACGATAGTAAGGGTAAGGTTGTCTCTGTGACTGTTGAGGCTTATGAGGAGAGCGATATTGCAGATATGTACCAAGTAACTGCGGTACCAACGGTCGTACTCAAGAGGGAGGATCAGGAGGTCGGTAATGTGGAGTTCATAGGCGTTCCTCCAGAGAGTGATTTGTTAAAGAAGGTGCTTGACTATAGTGGAGTTAGCCTACAGCAATAACAGCATTAAAACAAATTATTTAACGCTGCATCTTAAATAGTAGTTCGGGCTATGAGGGTCTTCTTCATAACTAGTAATAAGGGTAAGTTTCTTGAGGCATCAACAATACTTAGGGAGTACGGTATAGAGCTTCAGATGGACGTAAATCATAAAAAGGTAGAGATACAGAGCGACAGTCTGGAAGAAATAGTTAGTGCGGCGTTGGCTAATGTTTGTAATGGACCTGTGAGTGATTATTACGTGGTTGAGGATGATGGCCTATTCATAAATGAATTAAGGGGATTCCCAGGTCCATACTCATCCTACGTATATAAAACAATAGGTATTTGGGGTATTCTTAAGCTAATGGCCGATGCACGAGACAGATCGGCGTACTTCAAGTCCGTAGTCGGGCTATGCGGGCCCAATGGTATTAGGTTATTCACAGGTGTTGTGCATGGTGAAATAGCAACCGAGCCTAGGGGATCTGGGGGTTTTGGTTTTGATCCAATATTCATACCACTTGGTTATAGTAATACGTTTGCTGAATTGGGGCTTGATGTGAAGAACAAGTTATCCCATAGGGCTAGGGCGTTTAGGGCTTTAGGTGAATGGTTATTGGGTAATAGATAAGCCTCTCACTCTTATCAATAGAAATATTGATTCGTATATTAATGCGGCTGCGGCACCGATGAGTAGCGCCATTAATAAGTAGCTACTACTTATGTTCTGACTATATCTACAAAGTAGCGATGTTTTGGCTGGCTGTATAAAATACATGATTGGTCTATTGAGGACGGTAATTAAGTATATCGGCGTAGATAGTGATCCTGTGTTACATATTATGTAGCCCGTTATTTTTGGTATGATTATTGCAGAATTAATTTTGGTGCCATAGGTCTCCAGGGAGTTCGTGCTGTTTGTTACGATGGGCGTGGGTCCTGTATAGGATAGTATCTCCGTGAAGTATTCAGTGTTTAGTACTGTATAATTATAATTACCCGTTATTACTGTAATTGGTATATTGGTCGTGTAGCACTCGTTCCCATTACTTGTTATTACCGTTATATTGATGCCACTCGTTGGCAATACATTATTTGCCAGGTTTATGCTTATTCTAACATTATAATTATTACTAAGACTTAGGTCTATAATGATGGACTTATTAGTCATGGATAATGTACTTGTTACTATGAAGGTACTTCGAGTATTTACATGACACGTACTTAGGGCCTCTTCAAGGTTCTTATTTAATTGATTCGTTAAGGCTGCTAATTGCTGCCCATATACTATTGTTTGTGAGAGCATTATCGCCATTAATACTCCCACCATAATAATTAGTGCTATTTTATGTCTGTTTATCATTATTATTTAACGTGGTGTGAGGCTTTATTTTAGTTTCCTCACCTATGAATCCGCGTACTCCTCAATCTTTATTGTTGATGTTATTAAGCCCTCCCTCTGCATGTTTATCAGTGTCCTAATTAGATGCGTTCTCAGTATTTTGGATCCGCAGTATGTGCAGTATGGTTTCCCGTTTATGAGTACTGCAACCCTTGTGGAACCACAGGCGCTGCATTTAAGCATTGTATTAGGCATTGTTTCTGTGTATTAAAAAGTTAATTGTCGATCTAAATAATATCTCTATTCTAATGCGTTATGTCTATTTATAAGTTTCGTGGTTTTGCCTTTAGCTTGAATTAAGCCAAATGGTTTAAAATGGGTAGGGCTCGCGGTATAGTTGTATAGTGTTAGGACAATGAGTAGCAATAATGAGGTTTCTACATCCATTGGGAATTTAGACGAGGTTTATAGGCTACTTCACCCCGTAATACAATCGGCATTGATCGAGAAGGGTTTTCTAAAGGCCACAGAGCCGCAGAGGTTGGCGATACCTAAGATACTCAATGGTCGTAATGTCCTTATAATAGCCCCAACAGGTAGTGGTAAGACTGAGGCTGCGGTACTGCCTGTATTGTCCATGTTTAGGTGGGGTTTAGATAAGGGTGAGTTTGTTGATAAGGGCATATACATTCTTTACGTTACGCCCCTAAGGGCTTTGAATAGGGATTTACTTGATAGGCTTGTTTGGTGGGGTGAGAGGGTTGGTATTAAGGTTGGTGTTAGGCATGGAGATACAGATCAAAGCGACAGGGTTAGGCAGAGTAAGGATCCTCCTCAAATGTTGATAACAACACCGGAGACGTTACAGGCGATTCTGGCTGGTAAGAGACTTAGGGAGCACTTGATGAAGCTTAGGTGGATAATTGTTGATGAGATTCATGAGTTTGCTGAGGATAAGAGAGGGACACAGCTCTCATTAACTCTCGAGAGAATTAAGTGGTTGATTGGTAGGAAGCCCCAAATAATTGGTTTATCGGCTACCGTGGGTAGCCCTGAGGAGGTTGCGAAGTTCCTTGTTGGTGCTGATGAGGAGTGCGACATAGTTCAATCAAACATCATTAGGGAGATGAAGATGGACGTAATACACCCAACACCGACAAAGAAGGATGAGGAGGAGGCCAAGAACATGTATCTATACCCCGACGCCATAGCCAGGCTCAGGATAATTAAGGATTTAGTAGGCAAGAATGGCGCCACAATAATTTTCGTGAATACCAGGTCTATGGCAGAGCTACTGATGTATAGGTTTGCAATGCTTGGTTATGACTCAGTGGGTATTCATCATAGCTCTCTATCTAAGGTTTCCAGGATAACCACAGAGAGAGCCTTTAAGGATGGTAAGTTAAAGGCCGTAATAGCCACATCAAGTTTGGAGTTGGGTATTGATATTGGCCATGTTGATTTCGTAATACAGTACCTATCGCCACACCAAGTCGTTAGGCTTGTCCAGAGGATTGGTAGGAGTGGTCATAGGCTTGATAAAGTACCTAGGGGTGTTGTTATTACTGAGGATTTAAACGATACCCTGGAGGCCATTGCGATAATAAATAGGGCTAAGTCCGGTCTCCTTGAGTTAACGCAGATTCCGGATAAGCCTTATGACGTGCTTGTTCACCAGATAGTCAGTCTATTAATGATTAAGAGTAGGTGGTCTGTCGATGAGCTTTATGACCTAATAAGAAGGGCATACCCATATAGAAAGTTATCTATTGAAGAGCTTAAGGGCGTTCTTAGGTTCATGAGCGAGATCCTTAACCCAAGGCTAGCTTATTACATCGAGAATGACGGCGTCGTTCTAAAACCGAGTGGTCTTAGGGCTCGGAGGGAAATGTACAGGTACTTCTTTGACCAGATGTCCATGATACCCGACGAGAAGCACTATTTAGTTATTAACCAAACTAATGAGGAACCTATCGGTGTGCTTGATGAGGCATTCGTGGCGGAGTACGGCGAACCTGGCGTAAAGTTCGTATTCAGGGGTGGTGTCTGGGTTCTTCAGAAGGTTGTTGGTGATACTATTTACGTGGTACCCGCGAAGGATACTGTCGGTGCCATACCATCATGGGTCGGCGAGGAAATACCCGTACCCTTCGAGGTCGCCCAAGACGTTGGCAGTATTAAGGAGGAGATCAGTAATTACATCACTAAGATTGGGCCCGAAGCCACAACTGAAATATTTGCAACGAAACTCGGTGTATCCAAGGATTCTGTTAAGTACGTTGTTGACAAGGTCATGGAGCACATGGAGAGTGGCGTTCCAATACCATCGCATAGACTTGTCCTTATTGAGCGTGTTGGCGATTTAGTGATTATGTATACGCATGGCGGTACTCTTGTCAATAGGACGATAGCCAGGATACTCGGCGAGGTACTAACCGAGAGGCTTGGTTATCCAGTGGGTGTTCAACAAGATGCCTATGCTGTTATTTTACAATTGCCAAGGCCTGGTATCGATACGGTATTGATAACACAGACAATAATGGACGTGGCTAATATGGATGATAGAACATTCATAGATTATGCCATTAGGGCCATCACAAGAACTGGTATCTTTAAGAGGAAGTTTGTGCATGTTGCTAGGAGATTCAACGTTATTAGGAAAGATAGGGAGCTCAGTGATTTGGCCATTACGAACCTCATCGAGCTATATAAGGGCTCGCCAGTGTACACAGAGACTCTTAAGGAGGTATTAACGAGAGACTTTGACCTTGACAATACATACCTCTTCCTTAAATCCTTAGTTAATAAGGAAAGGACGTTAATCGTTATCGAAAGAAGCGAGTTTAGCCCGATGAGTAGGGAAATCGTGGATAAGATAAGCCATAGGCTTGAGGTGATGGCTCCAGAGAGGCTTGATAAGTTAGTTAGGGAGAGCGTTAAGGCTAGGTTATTGAATGAGTCAATAACTTTAGTATGCCTTAATTGTGGTTGGGTTGGTTCTATGAGGAATAAGGATCTACCCGATAAGCCAAGATGCCCCAAGTGCGGTTCGGAGAGGCTTGGCGCGTTGAAGATCGACGAGGAGAAGGTTAGGCAGGTTATAGAGAGGTGGAGGGAGGGTAAGGCTAGGTCTGATGATAATGAGGTAATACAGTACGTAAATAGGACGGCAGAATTAGTGAGTAGGTATGGTAAGCTTGCCGTACTTGCTTTATCGAGTAGGGTTAGGATCGATGATATTGAGGAGTTCTTACCAAAGATAAACAATATCGATAGGCTAGTGCTCATAGTCCATGAACTGGAGAAGAGGGAGTTAAAGAGACGGTTCATGGAGTGAGACATCATATACTGTCCTTATCAATGAAATTTCATTCTCATTAACGCTCACCCTCCTTAATTCTGAAAACCTTCTGTAGACCTCAATGACCTTATCGAGTCTATACCTCTCGCAATCATTATTCACACACATACTAAATGGTGGCACATTATTCCTAATAAGGCCAATGACACTACTGCCCTGCCCAATATATTTACCGCTCATTATGGATGTGTTGATGCCAACCTTAACCCAATCACTAATTATGGAGCCTAACTTGATCATGCCTGTATCAATACCCATATACCTAATATCCCCAATAGTGTTCTTCAGATTAGACGTTACAGAGCCAGCCCCTATATTAACCCACCTACCCACGTAGGAATCACCCAGGTAACTGAAGTGCTCCTTAAGGCTGTGCATATCCATTATGGAGTTCTTAACTTCCCCACCGACGGCATTGAACATGTACAATACGGTACCCTCCCTAATATAAGCATGTGGAAGCACCCTAGAGCCAGGCCCGAGTAATGATGGCCCTTTAATGTACGTCAATGGCTCTATTACGGCATCTATCGCTATTAAATCACCAGCTCTCTCATCAATCACGGCATTACTTGGTATGTCGGAATTTATTACCTTATCGCCAAGCAACCTAACTAGGTATTTAGAATTCTCGCGAAGAACATCCACGTTCCATTTAATAATAGACCAAATACCATCAAGCATAGGCAAATTACAATTATTAATAACGTTTTTTGCCGTATCATTACGAACAAGGCTTATCAATACCCTATTGCCACACCTAACTTCAGTGCCCTCATCAATACCTAAATTCAATATGCTATTTAATACATCTATTCGTGGCAATAACGAGGTCCTTATTAGTAACGATGTACCGCTTAAATCATTAATATCATGTATATACCTCACTGAATGCCTAAGCCTCATCTTAGACAGTATTGACTCAGCAATATTGTTCCAACTCTTTGATAGGTAATCACGGGTAAGTACGTAAATATCCGCGCTTAATCCCATGCTCATGAGCCACAGGGCTACGTGTTCGTAATAACGTAATCCACCAATTATGATATCACTGAGCGGTGTGCTGAGGGATATTGGGTAATAGTTTTTGTAGTTATCCTCAATTATTACAATATTTTCGAAACGCACTAATAGATATCGCGATTAATTATTTAAGATTTTGCATCAATTTCTCAAGCATTAACTCCAGGTAGGTCTTCCTCTCTATCCAGTCCCTACTAAGCCCCAACTTATCGCCAAGCTGTAAAACCTCCTCCGTAGCCTTATTTATTAATTCCTTATTATTAACCATAGTTTCAACCTCGACGAAATTACCTAACCCATCAACAACGTCTAGGTATATTGTGAAATTCTCATAATTATAGATATCCCTCCTCTTGATGATTTTGGCAACCTCCTTAAAACCTAATTTTCTAAGTATCTCAAGAATATTATCTAGATCGTCTACAGTTACATTCAGCTCCTCCCTAGTCTTACCAACATCACCAATACGTGGACCCTTGTATGTCAATACCACAGTACCATCGCCATACCTCCTCACCCTAAGAGCCTCATCAGTCTTTGCGAAATCTCTCCAAGGACTATTGAAATAAATGTCCATTTCCTCAGTATGCTCAAGAAATCTCGCATTTAACGCCTTCAACCTATCCTTAATATCATCGTGCTTCACAACTCTGTATTTAACTTCTACTTCAAACACGAACCTTATAATTGCTGTTTTAGTTTTAAGTTATGTCCTTATTATTGTTTAAATAATTATTTAAACAATAGACGAGAAATTTAGGCATAAGATTTATTAATTGATTAAAATAATTGTTGTAACGATGAGTAGGGAATACCAAGTCTTCGTTAGAGAGTCAACAGGCTTGGTTAAAGCTGCGAACTTTTGGGATGCGATCTCCATAAACATTGCCAACATGTCAGTAGGGGCTGCCTTAGCAACCATAGGCTTTACCCTGGCTGCTCTACCAACGGTGGCTGGTGCGAATTTAGTCTATGCATCACTTATAGCGGCGATATTCGCAATACCTCAGGTCATAGTATACTCAACCCTAATTAGGTATATGCCAAGGGTTGGTGGTGATTATGTATGGCTTGGCCGTGCCCTGGGGCCAAGGCTAGCCTGGTTAACTAATGGGCTTGTCCTGGGCTTCATAATAGAAAGCCTAGCTTACTACGCATTGATTGCCTTCGCGGCGGTGTTTCAATTAGAGTCTGTATTGCCAATACTTGGTATTAATGTATCGTTATCATTACCCGAGGAAATAGGCATTGCCATAGCCTTCTTCGCGGTGATAGTCCTCGCCAACATACTAGGGACTAGGTATGGCATAAAGCTTATGACTGCATTAACGATAGTATCGTTGCTTGGACTGCTGACGGCAATTATCATACTCTTCATAACACCAAGGGCTCAGGCAGTTAGTGCCATATCTTCATTGCTTCCCTCAGGATATACATACTCTAAGATAGCCCTTAATTATTCAGGGCCCCTCTTCTCCATGAACACGATACTCATGCTTCTGCCCTTCTTCGCCATATATGTCTATCCATGGCTAAATGCAGGGCCTGCGATAGCCTCAGAAATAAAGGGTAAGAATGCCCTGTATTGGAATGTACCTATGGCATTCCTCTTTACACTGGTGTTCCTTACGCTTGGATTTGAAGCCATGTATTACTCACTGGGCTTTAATTTCATAACTGCGGCGTTATCGAACTCTAACCTAAATGGTATCATCAATTTCTGGGACATTGCCATGGTACTTCCACATAATGCAGCATTGAGCTGGTTCATAGGTATCACGTCCGTTACTTGGTACTTAGCGGTCTTAGCGTATGGTGCCATTGTTGTTGTTAGGTATTGGTTTGCCCTTGCCTTCGACAGGGTTTGGCCGAGCTTCTTCGCCTACCTAAGCCCGAGGTTCGGAACACCAATATACGCACACCTATTCGACCTAGCAGTAACTGCTGCATTGATAGCTGCGGCTGGTTTTCTATACCAAACATTCACGGCGTTATATGGAGCGGTTGTTGAGGCAATAATATACTACATGGCTGTAGGCATCGCAGCAGTGCTTATCGCAACTATTAGGTATTCCTCATTTAATTTAAGTAATGTATCGAGAGCATTACTTATTATCTTTGGTATGTTAATGGCTAGTGTTATGGCTTACCTGACCTACGAATTCCTTGCCTACCCACAGATCTGGGGTGGTAACTGGCTAGCCTACGGCGTAGAGATTGGTGCTGTGGTTCTCGGCATGGTAATATACGTGGTTTCACGCCATATAAACCTGAGAAAGTATGGCATAGACATAGCTGTTACATATACTGAAATACCGCCGGAGTAATTACTTGCCTATTAATTTAAAGTTGAAATTTATTATCAATTATCAGATAATAAATAATACTTAAATAATAGTTAAAATGATAATTCGCGTATGGCAAGCACAACAGTATGGGTGGTGGTTGGCTTAATAATTGGTCTCGTGGTCGGTATAGCAATTGGTTATGCAGTAATGCCGCCTAAGGTAATTACAGTTACTAAATACGTTAATGTTACAACTACTACTCCTACTACTACCACTACAGTATCAACAGCGCCTTTTGCCGTTGGTGCTGCCGGTACACTCAAGTTTGCCTTTGGCGATCTACTTAATGTTATGCAGAGTATGTACCCGAGCATAACCATAGCACCGGCGATGTTTAAGGGCAGTGGTGAGGTTGCGCATACTGAAGCCACTACGCAGCAGTTCAGTGTTGTAGCTTCAGCAGACACCACAACAATACCATCAGTGCTTTTCCCGAACTATACTAATTATGAAATAGCCTTCGGTGTAACACAGATGGTAATAATCGTTAACCTGAACACGACAGCCGGTCAAGAGGTTTATCAACTTTGGCAGCAGGCTCAATCGTACTCACCACTTTCAGCTCAATATAATGAGACTTGGCAAAAGATATGGCAAATAATAGCCCTTAATTCAAGCACGGTAGTTGGTGTATCTAACCCATTCACAGACCCATCCGGTTACCAAGCCCAATGTGTCGTTAAACTTGCAGGACTTGCATTCTTTAATAATGCTTCATACCTCTATGACGCAATTTATGGAAACCCAAGTAAGTACATGATGAGGAATACCGAGGTTGATCTATTAACACTAATGGCCTCTGGGCAGGTAGATTTCATACTATCTGCCTATGAAAGTAACGCAATACCACAGACTAAGGAGTACCACAATGCGGTGTTCATAACGTTACCACCATTCATAAACCTAGGCGATTTAAGTTATGTTGGTTATTATCACCAGGTTAGTGTTACATGGACTGAGAATGGTGTTACGAAGACATTTACGTGTAATCCGGTGGTTTATACAATAACGATACCATTCCAGGCACCAAATAAGCAGGCTGCCGAGTACTTCTTACTCCTACTATTTAGTCCAATTGGACAGAAGATAATGGAGGAGAACGGCATTAAACCGATAATACCCGGTATTGTGTATGGTAACTACAGCGCAGTGCCAAATGCAATTAAACCCTTTGTTGCACCACTAAGCCAATACCCGCAGTATGCCTCGATATTCCCAAGCCAGGGCTAAGGAACGACGATTAAGTATGTCATTTTTAAAATCAAATCTGCCACTAATCCTAATTGTTTTGTTCTCCCTATTCCTATTCTCGATCCTAATAATATACCCACTAGCCCTATTGATAGTTCTTGGTTTCCCAATGATACCCAAGGCATTATCTATAGTGAGTTTTATACAGGCCATTGAGGTCACCGTAGTAATGTCGACCCTATCGGCCATAATAGCTATAGTGATGGGGACTCCATTGGCCTACGTAATGGCTAGGTTCGAATTCTACCTAAAAAGTGTTGTTGATGCTATTGTCGATGTTCCGATAATGATACCGCACATAATAGTTGGTATAATGATAGTCCTGGCCTTCGCATCGTACTATGGTCTAGGCCCATTCTTAAAGGCTCATGGTATCAACTTCATCAATACCCTGTGGGGCGCCACAGCGGCTGTGGCTTTCTTATCATCAACCTATTACATCAGGGTTGTTGAGACCGCCATTAGGATGATAAATCCAGAGATGGAGGCAGTGGCTAGGACGCTTGGCGCGAGTCCCATAAGGGTTTTCTCATCGATAATACTACCTAGGATATGGAGGTCCATGGCTACGGGGGCTATTTTATCATGGGCTCGCTCTGTCTCTGAGGCAGGTGCCTTATTCATAGTGGCTTACTACATATTGTTTGGCAAGAATTTAATCTATCCCGCGTCGGTCTATATATACGAGAGTTACGTTGGTATAGGCCTCATAAATGCCGTGGAGTTCTCCGCAGCCCTCGTGGCTGTTATGTTGGTGATATTTATCGTATACAGGGTCTTGGTTAGTATGGGTGGTTATCATGGGTGGTATGGTTGAGCTACAAAATGTGCTAGTTAATCTGAGGTATTTCGCCCTAGGCCCTATAACGGCATCCTTCGGATACAGAACGTATAATGTAATACTTGGTCCTACTGGTTCAGGCAAAAGCACGCTACTTAAGGTTATTGCCGGGATTTATAGGGCAAGTAGTGGTAAAGTGGTGATAGATGGTGTTGACGTTACGAGAGAACCACCTGAACATAGGGATGTGGCATACGTACCTCAGGGCTATGCCGTCTTTGACCATATGAGCGTTTATGAGAATATAGAGTACGGCCTTAGATTTAGGGGCATACCGAAGGATAAAAGGCGAGAACTGGTTCTAAGTATTGCTAGGGATTTAGGTATTGAGTATTTACTGGGTAGGAAAGCCGTTAATCTTAGCGGTGGCGAGCAGCAGAGGGTTGCTCTGGCTAGGGCACTCATTATTAAGCCAAAGGTCCTTCTTCTTGATGAACCCCTTTCAATGCTTGATAGAGAGACCAGGGATAGGATAATGCCTCTGTTGAGGGAATTGCCTAGTAAATATGGTGTTACAGTGATTCACGTGACACACGATTGGGATGAAGCGTATTCCTTAGCTGATAGGTTATTTATAATGAACAATGGCAACATAGTAGAGGAGGGAGATCCGGAACAAGTATTTTCACGCCCAAGAAACGTGTTCACAGCGCGCTTTTTAGGCTTTCAAAACATAATTAAGGGTATTGCTGAGGTTACGGATAATGGTAGTATCATTAGGGCCGGCAACATACTATTTCACCATGATGAAAAGGTTAGTGGTGACGTATATGTATGCATAAGACCTGAATGGATAGAGATCCTTAGTAATGAGGAGGCCCCTAGCGATGATCATAATGTGTTTAGGGGTGTTGTTACTGAGGTTATTAGAAGTAGGCTTGGTTACCAGGTATTGGTCTCGATAAGTAATGACATAGTATTTACCGTGCTTTCAAAAAACGCCCTAAAACCTGGTGAGGAGGTTCTTCTTGCAATACCTAGGAAGTCACTTCATGTTATTAGGGCTAGTTAAGTATTCATTTGAATATTTATCGCAAAATTTCTATACTTAGCAATCGTCGAATAAATCTTTAGAAATCAATATAAATCCTAACATACACACAAGCCCCTGATGGGTGAGGAATCCAATAAATGGTTTAAGATAGCTATTGAGGCTTCCAGGAGGTATGGAGGCAAGATAATGGTTCTTCCTAAAGTACCGGTCAGGAGCCTTCAGGACTTCTCCATATGGTATACGCCAGGTGTTGCTGCCGTTTCAAAGGAGATAAATAAGGACATTGATAAGTCCTTTGAATATACATGGAGATGGAATGCGATAGCCGTACTAACTGATGGCACCCGTGTCCTTGGACTCGGTAACGTTGGGCCAGAGGCAGCTATGCCCGTTATGGAGGGTAAATCACTCCTATACAAATACTTAGGTGGTGTTGACGCAATACCGTTACCTGTCAGAGCTAAGACCGCAGATGATCTTGTCAATATTGGCAAAGCAATAGAGCCGGCCTTCGGTGGTATTAATCTTGAGGATATAGAATCACCAAAGTGCTTCTATGTGCTTGATAAGTTGAGGGAGGAATTGAAGATAGCCGTGTGGCATGATGATCAACAGGGAACGGCCGGAGCAATACTAGCCGGCTTGATAAATGCCTTTAAGGTTG
Source organism: Vulcanisaeta sp. (assembly GCA_023256215.1). Taxonomy (GTDB): domain Archaea; phylum Thermoproteota; class Thermoprotei; order Thermoproteales; family Thermocladiaceae; genus Vulcanisaeta. The sequence goes on from JAGDXB010000072.1 coordinate 15,081, forward strand.
TTGGTAAGAAGCTTGAGGATTCCACAATAGCACTAATTGGCGCTGGCGCCTCCAATATAGCGGCCGCTAGGATCTTGATCAAGGCTGGGGTTAAGCCTGGCAATATAATAATGGTTGATAGTAAGGGAATACTACACCCTGAGAGGGAAGATATGGATAAATTAATGCTGGAGAATCCCTGGAAGTACGAATTGGCATTAAAGACCAATGCAGAAAGGAGGAGGGGTGGTATTAAGGAGGCCCTTGTCGGCGTTGATGCTGTTGTAGCAGCGTCAGTCCAAGGTCCTGGCGTGATTAAGAAGGAGTGGGTCAAGTCAATGAATAAGGATCCAATAGTATTTGCGTTAGCCAATCCAATACCCGAAATATGGCCTTGGGAGGCCAAGGAGGCTGGCGCTAAGGTTGTGGCTACTGGTAGAAGTGATTTTCCAAATCAAGTAAATAACTCATTGGTATTTCCGGGAGTTTTCAGGGGTTCACTCGATGCTAGGGTTAAGACTATAACTGATGATATGATAATTGCTGCAGCGCAGGAAATAGCCGGCTTTGTCGGAGATAAGCTAAGTGAGGACAAGATATTACCTACCATGGAGGAGTGGGACTTCTACCCAAGGGTTGCTGCTGCTGTTGCTGTGAAGGCCTCAGAGCAGGGTGTAGCCAGAAAGCCTGTTACTTGGAAGGAGGAGTATGAAAGGGCTAAGGAGATAATAGCCACTGCTCGATTAATGATTGAGACTCTGTTTGGTAAGGGATTGATAAGGAACTTATTAAGCGATTTGGCGTGATTAAACCGAGTCCTTTATCTGTTCAAGTATTGATATTACCTGCCAGAAAATAACCCTACTAAAAAGCGGCATATTTGGGTCTGCCAACGCCTCATCAAGTATGCTAATCACTGACGCAGCCTTTAAGCCAGGGCTCATGTTTGGATCCATCAATATCCTAACAGCTTCACTTGCAGCCCTTCTAATGTTCCTGGGTATGCCCATGTCCTGGACAATCCTTGTTAGGTAGTAGAGGGCCTGCTTTATTCTTTCATCAACCTCATCCTTAGTTAGTCCGGGTGTTTGGCTGCTTGACATGAATACCACCAGGAGAAGGCTATGTTTTGTTACGTAATCGTTAATAACCAATATAAAAATATTTTTCCTCGCCTAGTTTCATTGATTGGCATGTCGTATTTATATTTTTTCATGACTTAACTATGTATGAATTATTTATGTTTTTATGAGCATAGTAATGATTAAATGGTTTTTTGACTTGTGCGTATATGCAACAATTATATAAAATGATTGGGTATAAGATAGATATTTTTATAACAAGCGAATGTTTTTTAAATAAGTACATAAGAGCTTAATTGATGTCAATAACGGAGGAGATAGATCAGACGGATATTGAGATTCTAAAGATGCTTCAGGATGATTGTAGGATAACGTTAGATGAAATGGCTAATAAGTTGAAGATTTCAAAATCAACTGTTTACTACAGGATAAAGAAACTCGAGAGACTAGGCATAATACTTGGTTGCCATGCTAAGTTAAGCCCCGAAAAGATGGGTAAGGATTACGTGGCGGTGATTCTAGTAAAGGCTAAGTATGGCCCTGGTTATCATGAAAAGGTCGGCCAAAAACTGGCTGGCATTGGTGGTGTAACTACCGTTTATTACATATTTGGTGAGTGGGACTTCGTTTTGCAGGTTAGGGCTAGTGGTAAGGATGAGATATTGAGAATTCTTGAGCAGATAATGAATATGGAGGAGGTTGAGAGAACATCAACTTTGATCGTCGCCAAGGTAATTAAGGAAGACCCAAGGCTGCCTATCTAAAGATAGCATTACTCTATCTCATAGGTAAAAAAGTAGGAGGAAAGTTTAAGATATTTGTGTTTTTCTAACTAATTAATGGAATTAACCTTCTGGTTATTAGATATAACCTATGGTGTGGTAGGTAACGCTCCTGAGCTTAGATTATTTGGAATAACGGATGATGGAAGAAGAGCTCTTGTAATTGACAAGTCATTTAGGCCCTACTTCTATGTATTGCCGTCCGACGACGTCAATACTGTTCTAACGAATATTAAGCGTAAGCTCGAGAGTAGGGTATTAGGCATAGAGCCCGTGAAGCGTAGGTTGTTTGGTAGTGATGTTGATGTCATTAAGATAACAGCAACGATACCTGAGAAGGTTCGTGAACTTAGAGAACTTGCCGCCGAGATTCCTGGCGTTAAGGATGTCTTAGAGGCCGACATTAGGTTTTCCCAGAGGTACTTACTCGATATGGGCATTAAGCCCAGCAATTGGGTTGTTATTGATCAATGCGAGGAGACTAAGGGCAATTATCAGGTAGACCTTGTCTGTTTAGCTAAGACAAGACCTAGGATGATTGAGGAACATAAATTGCCCAATTTTAGGGTATTGGCTCTGGATATAGAGGTTTATAATCCAAGGGGTATGCCTAATCCCGATAGAGACCCCATCATAATAATATCGACGATGACCAAGGAGGATGGCATTAAGATGTTCGTGGTTGATGATAATAAGAATGACGCTAAAATAATTAGGGAGTTCGTAGACTACTTTAGAAAGTATGATCCTGACATAGTTGTTGGGTATAATAATAATGGTTTTGACTGGCCGTATTTAGTTAATAGGTCATCAAGGGTTGGTGTTAGGCTCACCCTATCGAGGATGGGTAGTCCACCGGAACCCAGTGTCTATGGTCATTGGTCAATAATTGGTAGGGCTAATGTGGATCTTTATAACTTTATTGAGGAAATGAGCGAGATTAAGGTTAAGAGCCTTGATAGGGCTGCGGAGTTCTTTGGCGTGATGAAGAGGAGTGAAAGGACATTAATTCCGGGGCATAGGATCTATGAGTATTGGGACGACAAGTCTAAGCGCGACTTACTCCTTAAGTATGCGAAGGATGACGTTATTAGTACATACGGTTTAGCCGAGAAGCTATTACCCTTCGCTATACAGCTATCTTCAATATCGGGATTGCCACTGGACCAGGTTGGTGCGTCAAGTGTGGGTGCAAGGGTTGAGTGGATGATATTTTATGAAGCAGTTAAGAGGGGGGAATTGGCGCCAAACCGTGAGGAGAGGCCGTACGAAACCTACAGGGGTGCCGTGGTCCTTGAGCCAAGGCCTGGTCTTCATGAGAATATAGCGGTGATCGATTTTTCCAGTATGTATCCGAGCATCATGATGAAATATAATGTGTCACCGGATACTTTGGTTCTTGGTGATTGTGATGACTGTTACGTAGCCCCTGAGGTTAATTACAAGTTTAGGAAGTCGCCTGAAGGCCTATATCCAGGACTACTTAGGGTTTTAGTTGAGAGTAGGCGTAAAGTTAGGGATTTGATGAAGAATTATCCTGAAAATAGCCCAGACTGGGTTTTACTAAATGAGAGACAGAGGGCTCTTAAGATTATGGCTAATGCGATGTATGGTTATTGTGGCTGGTTAGGGGCTAGGTGGTATAGGCGTGAGGTTGCGGAATCCGTAACGGCGTGGGGTAGGAACCTTTTGAAGACGGTTATTGAGAAGGCTAGGTCCTTAGGTTTACCGATTATTTACGGCGATACCGATAGCCTCTTTGTGAAGAATATTAGCGATAAGGTTGATGCCCTAATTAATTACATAGATAATGAGTTGGGATTCGATGTTAAGGTGGATAAGGTATACAGGAGGGTATTGTTTACGGAGGCTAAGAAGAGGTATGTTGGCTTAACGGTAGATGGTGAAATCGATATAGTAGGTTTTGAGGCTGTTAGGGGTGATTGGGCTGAGATCGCTAAGGATGTTCAGGAAAACGTGGCCGAGATAGTGTTGACCACAGGTGATGTTAGTAAGGCTGTTGCCTATGTGAAGTCGGTAATTGATAAGTTAAAGGCATATCAATTCGATATTGATGATATAATAATATGGAAGACCCTGGATAAGTCGTTGAATGAGTACAAGGTCTTGACGCCTCACGTCGCGGCGGCTAAGCAATTGGTTGAGGCGGGTTATAAGGTTGGTAAGGGTGATATGATTGGGTATGTGGTTGTTAAAGGAGGTGGTGCTAAATTGGCTTATAAGGTTAAGCCGTACATATTGATTAAGGATATTAGGGAGGTTGATGTTGATTACTATGTTGAGAAGCAGGTAGTGCCCGCGGCAATGAGAATTCTCGAGGTTTTAGGCGTTAAGGAGTCACAGTTAATGGAGGGTAAGGCAGGTAAGTCAATTCTTGATTACTTTTCATGATTTTAATGGCGCTGAAATCTTCCCTCACTGCTTAGCGCCAGCCTTACTTAGGTATTCATCTATTGTTAATATTAACATGTCTGTGGGTACCTTGGTTATGTTACCTATCCTAGACATCAGAAGTAGTTTGACGCCCTTACCAGACGCGACATCCACTAATCGTTGTGTGCATACACCATCAAATACCACGGCATATGCATTGGGTAATTGCTGTAGAGTATCCACTAAGTCCCTGACAGGTATTCTCTTGATTTCGTTCCAATGATCATCATATATTATGGCCTCGAGGGTACCACTCAATTTCCTCATTTCCTCTACCACGTTTTGTGGTAGTTGAGGTAGCTCAATGCTTTGTTGTTGAGTCACTGGTGGCGTTACCTGCTGTGTTGTTTGTATGGGTTGCGCTTGCTGAGGTATTACCTGCACTGGTTGTGGTATCTGGGGTGGGCTTTGCTCCTGTATTGGTATCTCTATTGATTGGGCCTGTGGTATCTCTTGCTGCGCCTGTCTTGCTTCCTCAATCATTTTCCTCTCCTTCTTCTCAAGGCTTGCTAGATATTCTTCGGCGGGTATTCTATTCCTGAGCGCCTTCGTTATTTCCTTGGCGGTTAGCTGCTCAACCTCCTTACCTGGTGGCGCCCTTGCTATGTAATCAATATCTGCATATTTCAGTAATTCCTTAAGTAGCATCTCGCCACCTCTATCGCCATCTACGAATGCTATGGTGGTCTTCTTCTTACTTAATTCAATCACGGTCTTTGGGACACCACCACTGGAACCTCCTAAACCTATTACGTTCTTAAAACCATGCTTAACGAGATTGAGTACATCAGCCCTACCCTCGACTATTATGACTGTGTCTGATGTCTCAATTTCCGGCCCAGCAGGTAATTTCTCTGGTCCATACTCAATAACCTCGGTTTCCCTAATGCCCTCCATGAACTTGGTGATTAATTCCTTGGTGTCAGGCAGCGCCTCATGCTCAACTAGCTTAAGTAATTCCTTAGCCCTGTCAAAGATCTTCTTCCTCTTCTCCTCCCTAAGATCCTTTATTTCCACAACCTGGATCTTCGCATTGTATGGCCCAACCTTATCCACAGTCTCTATCATGGCAGCTACCAAGGCTGTCTCGTACCTGTCAAGGTTTGATGGTATGTAAACCTTGCCCACGGTCTTATCACCTTTATACTCAGCCTCAACCTCGATCCTACCGATCCTACCGTTCATTTGTAGCTCCCTTAGGTCAAGTTCATTGCCAAGTAAACCCTCGGTTTGACTAAAGAGCGCACCTATTATGTCGTACTTCTCCACAGTACCTTGAACTTCCACATTCGCAACTATTAGGTACTTAGCCACTATTGTTAAAGCTCCCATTACGACACCAAGTAATCCGTGACTAACTAGATTAAAATAGTTTCTCTTGATAAAGTAACAGAGTCAAAGGGCAAGCTTATTTAAACAGCCGTGTTGTTTTTTCCTCGTGACCGTAGACCTAGAGAAGATCTATGAAAGGCTTGGTAGCATTGCCAGGGACGTGCTCAACTACGCATTATCAATAGTAGAGCCTGGCATGCCAATATTAGAGCTTTGTGAGAGGATAGAGGGTAGGATAAGGCAACACGGTGCGAAGCCTGCCTTTCCAGCGAACATAAGCATTAATGAAATAGCCGCTCACTATACAGCGACAATAAGTGATAAATCCACAATACCTAAGGACTCTATTGTTAAGATAGACATTGGCGCTCACATTGATGGTTATATAGTGGATACCGCGGTTACCGTAACGTTCAACCCAATGTATAATCAGTTAATAAAGGCATCAATGAAGGCACTTGAGGCTGCGCAATTAAGTATGAAGCCTGGTGTCACCTTATCATCAGTCGGCCTTCAGGTGGAGAGAGCCATAAGGTCCTTTGGATTTAAACCAATAAAGAACCTAAGCGGGCATTTAATTAGGAGGTACGAATTACATGCCGGTAAGTCCATTCCTAACTATGATAATGGCGATAGACAAAGGATCAATGAGGGTGAGGTATACGCGGTTGAGCCGTTCTCAACAAATGGTGTTGGTATTGTTGATGATGGGAGCCAGGTTACTATTTATCGGCTAATAAAGAGCCCAAGAACCAAGGATCCATATTACGAAGTATTATCATACATAAATAGTGAGATTGGTCCATTACCGTTCACACCGAGATGGTTGGTGCATAGGTTTGGTGATAATATTAACAATGTAATCAATGAATTATACCTTAAGGGCTATATTTACGGCTATCCAGTTCTCATAGAGCACGGTAAGGGCTTGGTGGCTCAGGTTGAGGATACATTCATAATAACTAGAGATGGTGCAGTGCCTGTGGTCAATGTATTATCATTATTAAAGTGAGAAATTAAGGCATTACTTGCCGAATCTTCTCTCCCTCATTGCAAAATTATCTAATGCCTGTTTGAGGTCTTCCTTAGTTATTTCAGGCCAATACTTATTCATTATGTAGAGCTCGGAATACGCCGTTTCGTATAACAGGAAGTTACTTAACCTATATTCTCCCCCGGTCCTTATTATTAGGTCAGGTTCTGGATATGGTTCATCAGCTAGATATAGGTATTTAAATAACGTGTCCTCGTTTACATCATTAATGCTGAATTTTCCGCTATTGTAATCAATTAATAATTTCTTTATGGCATCAACCAGCTCCTGCCTACCTCCATACACTACAGCTAAGTTTAGATAATGATCTGAATAATCCATAGTCGCCTTTTCTGTTAGTTCTATTTCTTTACGCACATCTTCGGGCAACAACCATGTTCTTCCAATAACCCTCACCCTCACTCTATTCCTATGTATCTTTTCATCGTTTCGAGCCTTAATCATCTTCTCCTTAAGTAATCTATACAAAAGTTCCAATTCTAACTTGGATCTCTTTAGAAAATTCTCTGTGGATAGCACGTACACCGTAACTGTTTTTATACCAAAGTCCAGCGACCACTCAAGGAACTCCTCGACCTTATCAGAACCAATCCTATAGGCCTCTACTATTGATAACCCCATTTTTCTAGCCCACCTCCTATTTCCGTCTGGTATAACGCCTATATGCATTGGTGCTTTATTCGTCATTACTCCTATGCACATTGAAAAGTACCCACTTTTAAAGTTATGCACTAGATTTTCACGTTTATTTCTCGGATGCGTAATAAATTAATAATTTCAGAAGTTATGGGGATTAGAACACCATGAAGGTTCTGATACTTGGCATTGATGGTTACCTGGGTTGGGCATTGGCCCTTAGACTTGTTAAGAAGGGTCATGAGGTGATGGGCATAGACAATTTCTACACGAGAAAAGCTGTGAGTGAGATTGGTTCTGACTCTGCACTTCCAATACTTTCAATGCAGGATAGGATTAGGGCTGTCGAAGAGGTATTCGGTGCCAAGATAGGGTTCGTCGAGGGTGACGTCACTAATTACGAATTAATCAGGAAGGTCGTTGACAAGTATAGGCCAGATACTATTGTTCATTTCGCGGAACAAAGATCCGCGCCCTACTCTATGATGGATGTTGAACATGCTAAATACACAATGATTAATAATCTAACGTCAACCCTTAATGTAATATACGCTGTTAAGGAGGTTAATAAGAAAATTCATATTTTGAAGATGGGGACCCTTGGTGAGTATGGTTATCCAGCCTTTAGAATTCCAGAGGATGCCTTTGTCGAGGCCGTGATTCAGGGGGTAAAGGATAGGATAGTAGTGCCCAAGTGGGCTGGTTCCTGGTATCATTGGAGTAAGGTCTTTGATTCATACATACTCCTCTATGCCAATAGGCTTTGGGGATTAACAATAACTGATTTTCACCAAGGCCCTGTCTATGGAACTAGGACTAGTGATATAGTGACGGAGGAGTTGTTCACAAGATTTGACATAGACGATGTGTGGGGTACGGTTATAAATAGGTTCTGCGCTGAGGCTGTTGTTGGTCATCCGCTTACTGTGTATGGTAGTGGTCTTCAGAAGAAGGGATTTACTTCGCTCGAGGATACCATAACGGCACTAACTGCGTTAATAGAGAATCCACCGGAGGATGGTGAATTCAGGACGGTGCATCACTATAGGGAGATTAAGACCCTGAATGAGATGGCAGAGCTCGTGAAAAGGGCGGCTAAAGAGGTGCTTGGTTATGAGCCTGAGATTGTGCATCTGCCTAACCCCAGGGTTGAGCCAGAGGAGGACTTACTCTATGAACCTGAGAAGAAGGTACTGCCTAAGCTTGGTATTTACAGGTTAACTAGGGCGATGGAGGATGAGGTTGTCATCATGCTCAAGGATCTGAAGCCTTATGCTGATAGGATCAGGAAGATGCAGGCGTTATTTAGGCCGAGGGTTAAGTGGAGGGATTGAATGGCATACATAGGCAATAAATAAATTAATACCAGCTACTCTTGTCGCAATTAATGAGATTACTATTCATACATGCAGAGGACTTCTCGTACCAGGTTAGGGATAAGGCTATCGAGAATCCAGAGCCACTGACGCCGGAGCTTGAGAAGGGCTCGGCGAACAATGCACTTGTGGTTTTTATGAGTGTAGAGGAAAGTGATAATGAGGATCCGAACTATGTGAATTACGTAGTTAACGAGATACTAGACGTTCTAGGGAAGGTTAAGGCATCGAAAATAGTTCTTTATCCATACGCGCACTTAAGCCCTAATCTGGCAAAGCCAAGTAAGGCATTAAGTGTGTTATTGGCTGTCTACGATAAATTAAGGGAGAAATCACCGGTCCCTGTTATGAGGGCGCCCTTTGGTTATTACAAGGCATTTGATATAAAATGTTACGGACACCCCCTCTCGGAGCTTAGTAAGTCGTTGAGTCCATCAATGATTAGCGCCCAGGTGGTGCAACCGCAGGCCGTGAGTAAGGACTACTATGTGATATTAACGCCAAATGGTGAAGAATTCGACGCAACGAAATACCCATTTAAACCTAATGAGGATGATCTCAAGGCGCTGGTTGAGAAGGAGGTCTTGAAGAGAGAGCTTGAGGGTGGTAGGGAGCCTAGGTACATTGATTACTGCCGTAAATTTGGCTTTGAGTGGGAGCCTATGAGCGATGTTGGTCATATGAGGTATGGGCCAGCCGCTACGTTAATGATGGAGCTTGTTGAGGACTACGCGTGGAGGTTGGCTAATGAGCTTGGCATACCTGTGTTTAAGATTAGGGGTACGAACATGTTTAGGCGTGGTGAGAGGGCTATTGATGAGCACGCCAGGCTATTCAATGAGAGGATGTATACAATAGAGGGCGATAAGGATGAACTGATTATGAGGTATGCAGCCTGCTTCCAGCAATTTGCAATGATTAGAGATTGGGTCTTAAGTTATAAGGACATACCTGTGGGCATGCTCGAGGTCGCTGATAGTTATAGGTACGAACAGCCTGGAGAGACGGTATTATGCTTTAGGCTCAGGAGATTTTACATGCCAGATCTACACATATTCACTAGAGACCTTAATAATGCCATGGAGGTGGCACTAAGGCTTCATGAGATCATATTCAGAGAGATTAGGAAGCTGGGCAGGGATTACGTGAGCCTTTACAATGTGACAAAGCAGTTCTACGATGAACATAAGGACTACCTAATTGAATTAGCTAAGCGTGAAGGTAAGCCCATACTAATTAGAGTGATGCCGGAACAAAAGTATTACTGGGTGTTGAATGTAGAGTTCCATATAGTCGATGAGTTAAGGAGACCTAGGGAAATAGCCACATTCCAATTCGACATAGGCAACGCACAGAGATTTGGCATTAAGTATAGGGATGAGAACGGTGAAATCAAGTACCCCGTCATCATACATACGGCGATTATTGGAAGTGTAGAAAGATACATATACGCGCTCCTCGACACGGCAGCGATAGCTGAGTCAAAGGGCGAGGTTCCCAGGTTGCCCACATGGATATCGCCAATTCAGGTCAGGGTAATACCGATTAGTAAGGATCACTTGGCCTTTGCAAATGACGTTGCGAACAAGCTTGAGGAGAGAATGATTAGGGTTGATATTGATGATAGGTTTGATGAAACACTTGCTAAGAGAGTTAGGGATGCCGAGACCTTCTGGGTGCCATATATAGTCGTCGTGGGTGACAGAGAGGTCAAGACAGGAAAACTAAGCGTTAGGGTTAGGGGTTCTCAAAAGGCTGTTGAGATGAATGTTGAGGACTTAATTAATAAGGTTGAGGAGGAGATAAGCGGCTACCCAAGGAGACCGTTAACAATGCCAAAATACCTAAGCAAAATACCCGCAAGCATAACGATTTAATGTCAGCACTCTTCCCAATCATCATGACTCAGGTAGCAGCCCCTTTTCTCCTCATCAGTTAAGTAAGGTAATAAGGAAGAAGAATAATAAATTTTGATTTGAATTAGTTATCGTGAACCGAATTAACCCGATGTGCCATACCACGGTGTCCATTTAGACCAAATCAATGTGTGTGCAAATGCTGCATTTATACCGATGAAAAACGCCAAGATACCGGATAATATCAATAATACCATTACAAGCACACCAACATACCTACCCACATTACCCCTAGGTAGCATCGCACCTGGACTAATCAACATGGCTAATCCCAAGAGCAGGTACATACCACCCGCAAAGAGCGGTTCCATTGTTAACCCACGCACTAATATGTCGACACCGTACACAATCACCGGTATACTAAATAGGGCTATAGGCACTGATAAGTACCTTAGATCAGCGCCAATGTACATAGCCCAACCAATCATTAGCAGAACCGTACCAAATATCGGCCATGCATCAGAAAACAATAGGTTATATGGCCCAGGTAATGGCCAAGTCATAGCCGCCCATAAACCAGTTGCTAATGCGTAAATGCCGACACTTATGAAAAACGTAGCCAAACACCTATTCACATTTATACAGACAGCTACGCCCTGGGTCTCCGTAGTTGCTACTTGAACTCTAGAACCATCAGTAACAACTCTAGGTCTTCTTACGAAATTCATGTAAACACCATACGCAGCAGTTATGAGTGTTATTCCCAGTGTCATCAACCATATATCCAACATGTCAATGAATAGGCCGGGCATTCCTCAATCACCGAGAGTTTTCATAAAAACATAATTATATAATACCTTATTTAAGTGCAAATTATGCATTAATTCTAATGTTTAAATAGTCATTATTTATTTAATTATTCAATATTATTTAAAAATAGTTTAATGTATTTATTGGTGAACAAATGAATATTGAGGGACCGTCATTGCGGTGTTAATGGCTGGTGATTAATTTTAGTGGTTATTTGGGTTAGCTGGAGCGATTACTATAAAAGGTGGTGTTACTAATATCTGCGGCAAGATGGTTAGGTTTAGCGAATTACCTCCAGAATTTTGGCGTGAATTTAGGCTTTGGGGTGGTGTAGGTAAGTATTTTGATGGCTTGTCGCCGCCGGGTAATTTCGTTGGTTCTGTTAACTATCCAAATATTAACGTTGGTGCATTGGTTAGTAAATATGAGAATGCTGATTTACTCGACAATCCTGAGGAGTGGTTTAGGAGAGGATTCACGCAATTAGACGTGCTTAAGCTTAGATTTAGGATGATGTTGGCTAGGACTAGGGTGTCCGTTAACTCGCTAAGTAATCCAATAGTTGATAGAATTCAGGAGTTAAGTATTGGGCGTAAACCTGTGAGTGTTGAGGCTAGATTTAGGAGGTCAATACTTAGGTTATTAACCAATGATTACCATGCACCGGTCGCCGGTATTGGTGAGGTCGATAATTTAAGGATAACATCTAATGTAAGTGCTGAGAATATTGTTGAAAGGGTGGTTAATGATACCGATGTTGATGCGCAAACAGCAATTATCGAGCTTTATGAGGGTGGTATACCTGTATCGAGAATACAGAGGTTAATGGCGGTTGGATTATTGGGAAATTCACGATTTAGGAGGTTAGTACCGACTCGTTGGTCCATAACGGCTGTTGACTCAATAATTGGTGATTACATAAGAAATGAGATTAAACAATACAGTGAGCTGGGGCAGGTGGAGGTTCATAGGATGGAGTACATGGGCAATAGGTACGTTGTGATGCTAATACCTGGTCCCTGGAGGTACGAGTTGATTGAACTTAAATTGCCTGGTTCTGTATGGAATAGAAATGGTTCATCGCCTAGGGTATTTGTTGATCGTGAAGGTGTGAAGGGATTGAAGGGTTATGCGGAGATGACAGGCGGTGCATTTTACGCAATTAGGCTTGGTATCCTTGAATACCTTAGGAAAGTTAAGAGGCAGGCGACTGCCATAGCCATAAGGGAGGTAACGCCTGAATACGAAATACCTGTCGGTATCTGGCAAGCGCGCGAAAGTGTTAGGAATGGTATGGGCATTAATTATGTTAAATTCTCGAGTGTTTCCGAGGCTATTAATCATGTAAGTAACTCATTAATTACTGGGAAGCTATGGCTTTCTCACTCCTTATTAATCAAGGTTTCCAGTACCGATATTACAAGGTTTCTCATCTAATGATTGATAATACCATACCCAGTATGAGGAATACCGTCAATACTGGTGAGCTTGCCTTAAACATCTGCCAAAACACCTCCCTGTTCGGCCTTACGATGGCCTTAATACTGTAGTAGCTGCTCCAAGCCGTTACCATCAATAGTATTACTAAGCCAATTATATTGTTGAGTAGGTATAGGTAAAGGAATAGCATGTATACATTAGAGGCAATGTTAAGTAGGGCCACTAAGATCATGGCATTATTCTCACTCATCTCAAGAGGTAGCATTTTAATGCACGTCCTTGAGTAATCATCCTTAGCCCTGATCACGAGACTCCATATGTGTGCCGGTATCCATAAGTAAACAGCCATTGACAGTAGGAATGCCTTTAAATCTAGGGGCCTCACTACGGTCCAGCCGGTCAGTAGGGCAGCATTGCCCGCGATACCGCCAATAAGTATATTCAGCCAACTCTTACATTTAAGAAATACCGTATACACTATGGCGTAGAAAAACCAGCCCAATACCACAAATACTGTGGGCCAAAATCCGAGCCATAGGTATGATAAAGCAAAACCCATTATTGATAGGACCAAGGCTTCGATCAATGCGCTATCAGGGCTCACACGACCAGCCGGTAACGGCCTATTCCTAGTTCTAGCCATCTGAGCGTCTATGTCTCTTTCGTAGTACATATTGAATACGGCAGAACCCCCGGTACTCAATAATCCTACAAACGTCAATTCTATAATCGTTATTATATTGAGCTTTGGTGGTAGGGCGAAAATGTAGCCAGCCACCGCCGCCAGTACCAATAACCAAATAACCCTGGGCTTCATAAGCAGTATGTAGTCCTTGATCGTCACATGATTCATTATTGAGTATTATAATTAAAAACTTTATTTCAAAAACCACGCTAAGGCACTCCCAATTGCTTGTTCAGTGATTTTAACATAAACAATGTAATAGCTTTATTTTATTTAATAACAATAAATCAAGGGTTCTGCCCACTATTGATGTGAAGGTTGGTGTTGTAATTAAGGCACAGAGCCCCAGGGCATTCTGGTTTAGGGTATTTGATAATGTTGAGGATAAGATAAATGTTGGCTCATTCGTAACACTTGATAATTATGAGAATAAGGTAAATGGACCAATACTTGCTAGGGTAACTAGGGTAATTAGACATAATTACTTGGTTGATGATAGGGTCATCGCACAGTTAGGTAGTGAGGATGTGATAAATACATTTAGGGATTATGGAATTGACATACAGTACATAGCCCAGTCAACGCTGGCTAGGGCGGTTGTGATAGGCTATAGGGTAGGTACCAGGTTTTCGAAACCTCTTAAACCTCCTAAGCCCATGGATTTCGTTTATGCACCAAGTGAGGAGGAGCTCAGTAAATTACTTCGACTAAGCATGGATGGAGTTAGGCTCTTTATCGGTAATGTGAGGTCATTATCGATACCAGCCGAGCTCGATGCAAATAAATTGATATCTCATCATTGCGCAATACTGGCGGCGACTGGTGGTGGTAAGTCCTGGCTTGCAGGTGTTTTAATTGAGGAGTTGGTTTTGAGGGCTGAGGTGCCCATAATAGTTGTGGATCCTCACGGTGAGTACTCAGCGATGCAAGTGCCCAAGGTGAATTCTGAGGATGCTAAGTACGTGGCTAATATGGTCAGGGTCTATGTTCCTGGTAAGGTGGATACTACAAGCCTTGATGAGTACTTTAGATCAAGATTTGGGGTTAATAGGAGATATACGAGGTTTGGTGTTAATCCGAGATCGTTACCATTAAGGCTTATGGAAGGCTTGCTTAACCATTACTACGGCCTTACCGATGCTCAGAGGAGGATTCTTGAGGAGGCCTGGCAGTACATGGGGATGAGTAATGAGTTGACAAGCATTGATGAGTTCCTAAATGATTTGGAGAAGAGTGGTGGTAAGATTGTTAGGGGTTATGGAAACGAACTTGCCCTATCCACTTTATTGACTAAGGTTAGGATGCTCATCGAGAATAGGCCGTTCTTTCTAACGAGACCTGGTGAGTTCTACGGTAACGAGCCAATAAGACTCCTGGAAATTAAAGAATTGTTGGAGTATGGTGTTCACGTACTTGACCTTAGCGGTTTAGATCTGATCGATCAGCAGGCGTTGGTTGCGTTGATACTTAGTGAGGTCTTTAAGGTATCAACACAGAGGAGGGATAGGCCTGCATTTATAGTGGTTGAGGAGGCGCATAACTTCGCCCCGTCAGTAGGCTCTGCATTGAGTACGTCAGCATTAATAAAGATTGCTAGGGAGGGTCGTAAGTTCGGTGTTGGTCTCTGTATAATCAGTCAAAGACCATCTAAGGTGCACCCCGACGTCTTAAGTCAAGCACTAACTCAGGTGTTTAAGAGGATTATAAATCCCGTAGATCTTAAGTATGTCAGGAATGTTGTGGAGTTTATTTCAGACGAGGATTTATGGGAGGTCAGGGTTCTTAATGAGGATGATGCCTTAGTTACCGGCCTTGCAGTTCCAATGCCATTACCAGTTAAGGTTAGGGATAGATTGACTGAGCATGGTGGTGTAACGCCTACCTTAACGCCTAGAAATAGGGTCTAAGTATCTCAAGTGTATTATCTAAGTGTAATTTGTATATAACTAGAGTTAGGTAAAACTTTTATTGAACTCTCATGATCGTGAAGGCGTGAGGGTAATTCTTGGTACGCCAATAAATTCGAGACCTAAGCCATGGCTTTATTTCCATGTACCAGCCCTCATGGTTAATGCATATGACATTATTAAAAATAAAGATAGGAAGGAGCACACAATAAAGAATATCCTTCAATACGATGGTGAGGTTTGGATGGATAGCGGTGGTTACCAATTCCTTAGGCATGGAAAGATTCCAGATATCGAGGATTTATCGAGGGTCTACGATAAATTCTGGGATGTTAGGTATTACCTAAACCTTGATTATCCCCCAAGTCCTACTGATTCTGATAATGAATTAAGAATTAAGCTGGAGAAATCGTTGAGGAATTATGAGTATCTAATTAAAAGGTTCGATAATGTTTTGCCAGTAATTCATTATCACTGGAAGGAGCAAGTAACAATCAAGTACCTACTCAAATACCTGGATTATAACCCAGAATGCATAGCGATAGGCGGCCTAGTGCCCTACGTACTAATTAGTAAGGGTGTACCAAGGAACTCCCGAAGATTAGCGTTAGAATTCTTACTCAAGGTTAAGCGGGAGACTAAGACGTGTATTCACGTGCTTGGTCTTGGCTCGCCCATAATAAATCCAATACTTAAAATCATGAATATGGATAGCACTGACACGAGTACCTGGAGGGTTAAGGCTGCCTATGGGAAGGTCGTCATGCCTGGCGGTGGTGAGAGACACGTTAGCGGTAGAGCGATAAGTTTTGGCGGTAAGAAGGCTTCCTCTGAGGATTTAATGCGGCTCTATGAATTTCTAAATAGAACTGGATTCCCAATCCTTGATAGGTTTGAGGATTTACAATCGAGCTTCGAATACAGGGCTTTAATCAATGCATGGGTTGTTCTTAATAGTTATGAGATTCCTAATACGGGCGTATTTAGGAGAATTTATGAGGAATTTGCGAATAAGTTGATTGCTGAAGAGATAACCAAGGAGTAGGTTTAAGAAAGAGAAGAAATGAGGATTATGTTTATTAACACCATAACACCTATTATCGTTTCGTGAGGAAGATACAAAAGAACTGCCTAACATTAGTAATAGATGTATGTAATGACTCCTTCGACAGATTTAAGAGTGTTCTCAATACCGTAATCAGGAAAGCAGGGTTTGGCGGTGCCTTGAGGGTACTCGTTTATAAGTGTAAGGATTTAGATTTCAATAGGTATGTTAGGGAGTTGAACAGTGTTGTGGCTAACAATTTCTCGGTTACAATCTTCGTGTACGAATTCGACAATTTAGAATCATTAATTAAAGAGCTTAACAATAACATATTTAGTAATTGTGATAATGTTAGTTTACTATCAACGATAGAATTGCCTATCAATATTAATTATGAAAGGTTAAAATAAGATTATCAGCTTAGCCCAGGACATCATTAAGTTCAGACCTTGCAAGCATCATCATGTCAGGTAATTTACTCAATCCAGTAGTAATGAGATATTGACCTATTTAGTACGGGATCATGGAGCTCCATCTCGAAGTACCCTGTGGGCTTTATTTGCCCCTTAACCGTTGGTATTGTGCCTGAAAAAACAACCACATTCTTTAGGTCCGGAACAACCTCACGTATTAAATCAACAAGCTTCTCAGGCGCTAATAAAAACTTTGTCGTACCCTCTTGGTAAAGCACCTTCTCATCATTCTCTAAAATCCAACTTCTCAGTATTAATTCATCCCAATGATCCTCAACATCCTTAAGAGGCCATGCTCTTCTAGCTACTATCTTAGGGTACATGTGCTTGCCTGCCAATAAACTGCATCTTTCTGCTTCTCTATCAGTGTGGTCACTCCCCACTGATACGTATATCTCATCCTCATTCTTTATAAGCAGTACATACTCAACCTCACCACTATGTAGGTCGCTGACTCTCCTAATGTAATTACTCGTTGTCACTAGGTAGGGCTGTAATACGTATATTTCTGGTATGTTCTTAGGACCACTAATACCAATCCTGCTTAATTCCTCAACCTCCTTCTTAATTATATCGGTGGTTCTTCCAGACCAGACAAATATTACGAGATCACTAACAGCAATCTCAATATCCCTTTCATTACCATTCTTAAATTCGATAGTAACGTTAAGTCTATGCATAGACGAGCTCTGGTTTATAAAGCAATCACCTTATTAAATTTTTAGTTCCTCATTAAACGGACTGAGACTATGGAAATACTAATAAACTACTACTGATGTACCGCTCTTAAGATGCTCTCGGAGATAATCAGGGTAGGCCTTGTCTCGGAGATTAGACTTACGATACCGAACGCTGATGACGCTCTTGATTATCTAAGGCTTATGTTAAATAACTTAATAGGGCTTATGGCGTCAATACCACCAGCCTTAGCACAAAGTGTGAAGCCTGAGGTTCCAATTTTCTTAAAGTCCACAGGTAGTGAGGCAGAGATCTCAATTCATTACTCACCGTTAATGCCATTAATAAGGATAAGGACGTCTAAGGATTTGATGAATAAGGTTAGTGGTATAAACTTCATAGGCGTGGTTTTAGATTCGGGTGGGACTATACTTAAGATGTATAGGAGTAAGGAGGAAATGAGTAAAGATAAGGAAAAATTACTGCTTCTTTTCAGGGTTTTCATGAATTCAGATGTGGAGTTGCAACCGTTACCTAGTGTTCCTAAGGGGCAGGGTGGGGTCATAATCTAGACGTCGAATCGATAGGAGAAATATTTTTATAACGTTAAGTACAACGATTTATTAATGCCGTTTAGCCATACGAAAATTGTAGGTCCAACTGGACGGTATGGCGCTAGGTACGGTATGGGTGTGAGAAGGAAAGTACTTCAGATAGAGGTTAAGCAGAGAGGCAAGCATAGATGCCCGAGGTGTAAGTCACTGGTTAAAATGGAGAGAATAGCATTTGGTATATGGAGATGTCCAAAATGTGGCTATACATTTGCAGGTGGTGCGTGGGTTCCGCAAACAATAATGGGTAAGACCCTGGCGACTGAGGTGGCAACTAAACAAGCCGCTAAGGCCGGCTCATAGTAACTTCATTGATTTATCATGAATACCATCGTAATAACAACATCACGTAACAGTAGTATTAGAATGAGACAATTCCTAAATGAGCTGGAGCCCGCAATTCCCAATGCTATTAAGGTAAATAGGGGTAAGTTATCTATTACGGAACTTGCAGGTAAGGCGTTAAGCATGGGTGCTACACGAATAATCTACTTCGGCTCTAGGGGTGGTAATCCTGGATTTATTCGTTTTCTAAGGATTAAGGAGGGGTTAATAGAAGTGTTGCCTTATTTCATCAGGATATATGGCGTTAAGCTTTTCATAGACATGAACGTAAGGGTAGAGGTCACCAAGAAATCAAGCAGTGGTGTTATTGTCTCATTGGGGGGTTATACGGAGGTTGCTGATGTACTTAGTGAGCAGCTTGGATTGCCTAGTCTTAAGGTTTTTGATTTTGAAAGTATTAGGGGTATGTACGATACGATACTCCTTATACGTAGGGTTCAGGCTGGTTATGAAGTACAGATTCTAAATGGTAGAGACCTTGGTCCTTACGGGCCATTTATGAGGATTAGCGATATTATTTATACAAAGCCTAGGGTGATCAGGATTGAGTGAGTGTGGGTTCAAGGCTACGTTTTTGCTGGAGGGTGTTGATAAGGATTTGATCATTAAGTCGTTCAAGACGCTTGAGAAGGAAATGAGGTTTAGTAGGGGTTTTGTGACTATTGAGGTTACTAATGATGGAGTCTCCATAGTGGCGTGTGCTAAGGATATTACGAGTCTCAGGAGTTTGGTTAATGGCGTTGTGAAATCCCTGTACTTAATATTAGAGGCCGTGAGGATTGACGCGGATTCGTAACTTCATATAGGTATAATTAGGTATTTTGTATGGCAGATTAATATTTATTAAGGCTTAAGGCGATGCAGACTTAATGAGTTCATTACCGCCGTCCTTACAGTCAGACCTGGAGAAACTACAGGCGTTACAGGACCAGCTAAACAGTGTTAGGGTTAGGAAGCAGCAGTTCGAGAGCGAGTTAAAGGAGGTTGAGAGGGCTATTTCCGAGATTGAGAAGGTGCCTGCTGATGGGAAGGTTTACAAGATAGTTGGTTCGTTCCTAGTTCTCGTCACTAAGGACCAGGCACTGCAGGAACTTAAGGATAGGAAGGAGCTCCTTGAGTTGCACATAAAGACCCTATCGAGACAGGAAAGTATGCTTATGAAGCAAATAGAGGACTTAAGGACGCAGATTAACGAGGCATTAGCCAAGTTACAGGGTGGAGCTGGCCAGGTTGCTAAGGGTGGTGGTTAATAATCAATGAGTGATCGTGAAATACTTAATGAAATAATTAATGCCGTTGCGGAACAAATCTATGAATACCTAATGCATAAGTTACCAAGTAGGCTTCTTAATGAGATTACAATCAACGTAGGATTTGTAGACCTCAATAATTATACCCTGGAAATAAGTATTGACGCATCCACAAACCCGTTATTAAGTAAGTTAGAGCATATAATCAATGACGCGGTGGAGTTTGGGTTTAAAATAGCGGATTACCTAATGGATAAATTCAAGAGGGGTGAGCTTGTTGGTTTATCACCTGGAGAAATTGAGAGAATTGCTGCAGAATACGCGAAAAGCCTGCGTAATAACCCACAGACACGCTGATCTAGATGCGTATGCATGCGGTGTTGCGGTTAAGGAAATGCTCGAAAAACTTGGGTTAATGACCAATTTAATCGCTCCCGAGGGTGCATCAAGCATTGTTAAATCATTTTTAACTAAGCTCTCGATTAATTACGTAGCTAAAGAAACATGTGACCCGGATAATGAACTCGTGGTCCTAGTCGACATTAGCACCTACTCACAGATAAATGAGTATAGAGAATTGATTAAAGGAAGGAATTTAGTCGTCATTGATCATCACGCAGTACATAATATAGAACCAACCCTGGCAATTATTGATACAGAAGCCACAAGCTGTTCAGAAATAGTGGCGTTAATGCTCAGGGATTTAGGGTTAGAACCGAGTAGGGAGGTTGCTGAATTATTAATTGGCGGTATACTGAGCGATAGCAATAGGCTTAGTAGAGCTAGGGTCTCGACATTTGAGGTATTAGCTTGGCTTTTGAGGGTGTCTAACGTTGATTATCAAAGGGTCTTGGGTGCCATGAGTACGGAATTATCATTTTCGGAGAGAATGGCTAGGGTTAAGGGATTACTAAGGATGAGAGCCTATAGGATTAATGAATTAATAATTTGTTTAAGTACTGTTAATGCCTATGAGTCGTCACTAGCCGATACTATGTTGAGGGCAGGTTGTGATTTAGCCTTGGTTGCATCCGAGCATGATGATGAGGTTAGGATGATCGGTAGGGCGAATAAGAAGTTCCAAAACATATTATCACTGGCTGAATTATTTATGGAACTTGCCCGATACTTTAATGGTGAGGGTGGTGGGCATCCTACAGCTGCTGCGTTGAGTGTTAGGGCTAAGATAGACGTGTGGACATTGTTATTAAAGGCTCTTGAAGGTATTGAGAAAAAACTCGGCACCAAAGTGACTAGGGTAGTTGAATGAGCTATGTTTTATTTTTAATGAGGATTCCGCATAGGTCACTTATCTAGGCCACCATAAGTAGTGAACCTTAATATACATCTCCTTAAGGATCTCATAATTTATGGGTATGTATGTAGACTTCGTAGCATTGCTATTACTTATTACACTATCTGTCGTTACATTGCTAATGCTTGTCTCAATGAGGTTTCCACTCGCTGTTTCAGTATTAGTGCTTGCTGATGTAAATAGTGTTATTGAGCATTGAGAGTACTGCATTATTTCTGACTGATATGTGGGCGTTAAGTATTGGATTGGTGTTATTGGTATCGTGGTTTCGTTATAAAAGTCATATGCCTGTAAATAACCGCCAAATAGTAAAGATCCATTTAATAGGTAGAGATTTAATGGGTAGTTCTTTGTTTCGTAAACAGTTATCGGGGTACCTCCCTGGGTTATGAAGTTAACTGTTAATATATAATACGTGTTTGGTACGCATATGGGATTCGCTATCGTTCCATTGGGTAAGAACACTATGGGCGAAACATACACTATGGGTCCGAAGGGTATGAGCCTTGGTCTTTGGTAAATTGCGTATCCATAGTTAGTAATGTTACCTATGGTAATGTTGGGCTCCAGCAACTCCTCATTGATCAATGTGGAGTTTAAATATTCGTAAAAGTCGTACTTAAATATCCTGAGCGCTTCAGCAAATCCCGAGCTAGGCCATGATGTGGCATTTTCCCCTTGACCTACCCATGCATAGTAAATGCTTATGTCTGGTAATCCTACCTCATAATATGTGCTCACGGCTCCTGTGGTTGGATTATAGCCATAGTAGTGATGCCATAGGTAATACGGTTTGCCATTGAGCGCCGTTAAGTAGCCACCGATGGTACTCAATTCCGTTAGTATTGATGGTAAGCTCTCATTATATGTTTCAAACATAAAAACAACATAATTCTCATTATTCACATTCTCTGTTATTATTATGTACCAATTGGCATATACTGGTTGTGGATATATGAGGTATAACGGCACCTTAACATTCCAGGTTATTCCACCCGTACTATTAGACATGGCTGTCGAGTTTAGTATGACCTGCTGATTTATTGTGGTTGGTGTGGCATTTATTATGTATAGTGAGAATTCCTTATTTGCGGTGCCAATCCAGATAGGTGTTGTATTTGTGATAAGCTCATCCTCATGATAAAGAAGTGGGTATGTGCTTCCTATACTTGCCAGGAATGAGATTGTTGGTCTAGAATCCGTTAAGTTCATTGTAATTGTGTATGTTGTGTAAACTACGGGTGTGGGAGCTGGGCCATACATATTATCTGCGTAAGACAGAAATGCTACTAATATTAATATAATCGCTGGAAATAGTGCTAATAATAATATTTTATTATTAGTCATCATTATTCAACTTAGTTAATACTTTTATATAAAAGTTTCTAACCGTTAAAAGTCACTGAAATTATGAAGCAGAAAGTATTTTAGGGGGTGCATTCTTTAGTAATTGAATGAGCCTAGAATTTCAGTTGGTTAAGGTTGTTGGCCAACTTAAGGAGCTTGAGAGATACCCATTGTATGAGCCATTTGCGTATGCCACGATAGTTCAGGACGAGAAAACTGGTGACATAATGTATTACCTTGAGGAGATAAGCCTTGACTCTGTGGAGCGGCAGGTTTATGAGGAGTTGAAGAGAATAGTCATGTTAGAATTGCCACCGCCTGAGGAGCTTAGTAAGGTTGGTGATGTTAAGAATTACCTATTGAATGAATTGAAGAAGATAGTTGGTAGGTACAGGAGACTATTTAGGAATATACCGACAACATCCTTTGCAAAATTCCTTTACTACATGGAGAGAGATTTACTTGGTTATGGCCCTATAGATGCATTAATGAGAGATGAGAATATTGAGGATATTTCATGCGATGGTGTTGGTAGGCCAATCTACGTATTTCATAGGAAGTACGAGTCGATACCGACGAACATAGTCCCAATGACGGATAGAGCACTCGATGATTTAGTAGTGAAGTTGATACATATGTCAGGTAGGCACGTATCAGTGGCCACGCCAATAGTTGATGCGCAGTTGCCTGATGGCTCGAGAATAGCTGTAACGTACAGGAGGGAGGTATCGCCGGGTGGTTCTACGTTCACAATAAGGAAGTTCAGGAAAAACCCACTAACGTTTGCTGAATTGGTGAGGTTTGGTAACATAAGTCCGGAAATTGCTGGGTATTTCTGGGTCATGCTTGATAATGGCAGGTCGTTCTTAGTCCTCGGTGTCACGGGCGCTGGTAAAACGAGTTTCCTGAATGCTATGGCTACATTCATTAGGCCTCACATGAAGATAATAACTGTTGAGGAGGTTCCGGAAATAAATCTACCACATAAGAACTGGGTTAGGTTAGTCACTAGGCAGAGTTATGGTTCTGAGAAGATAAATGAGATTACATTGTTTGACTTAGTTAAGGCGACCCTTAGAATGAGACCTGATTATTTAATTGTTGGTGAGATAAGGGGTGAGGAGGCCTATGTTCTGTTCCAAGCAGTTAATACAGGTCACAGTGGTATATCGACAATGCACGCAGAATCCTTTGAGGCAGCGGTTAATAGGTTAATGAGTCCACCTATGAATATTCCGCCAGCCTACATACCTGCTATGAACATATTCGTCATGGTTAAGAGGGTTAAGATTGGCGGTAGGCTTACTAGGAGAGTTACCGAGGTTGGCGAAGTTTACATGGATGGCGATAAGATAAGGTTCAATACTGTATTTAGGTGGAATCCAAGAAATGATACTCATGAATCATACATAGAAAATAGTGTTCTGATTAGGCAGATCAGCGATATGACTGGTAAGGATGTCGATGAATTACTAAGGGAGATTGAGACTAGGTCGAAGATTGTTAGTTGGATGGTTGAGAATGGAATATTCAATTTCGAAGACGTATCGGCCTACGTACAAACGTATTACACAAACCCAGATAAGATACTCAATCAAGTCATGGGTAAGGTGAGCGAAGTTGAAACTTCTACTCAGGTTTAAGGATCTCGACTCCTTAATTAAATATCTAGATGAGGAGCTGAATAAGTTAAAAATGGCTAAGCAAAAACTCGAGAAGGAAATAGAGAAGGAGTCCCTTGTGGATATTGTGGAGATGAAGGGAGGTAATATAAGCATCAGGAGAGATAGAATAACAGAATTTAAGGGAATGATAAATGAAATTAATGCGAGAATTGAGATCATCTCATCACTATTAGAGGAATTACGTAACGAGCTTAAGGAAAGCAATTATACGGGCTTGGTGCTGCTTGAATTTGATAATGGTGTTCCGCGCAGGGTATTGCTATCACAACCATTGACGTTGGGTGAGAGCTTATGATAATGGTGCCAATACCTATACTTATAATTGCAATTATGGTTGGAATGATAATACTGGGTTTACTTAGGCCCCCATTAACAGTAATACTACCTCTGCTGGGTATATACGTAATATTAATGCTTGTGCCCTACATGATACCTAACTTAACTGTTAATCAATACTTGAATATTCGATACATGGTTCTTCCCGTACTAGGCCTAGCCATAGGATATGGAATATCGTTATTCGTTGACAAATACATGAATGTAAATATTCCCTCATTATTGAAGATAGGACAGGGAAAAACAGGGAGAAAGCAAAAAACGAAGACAAAACGTAAGGTTGAGAAGAAGCCTGAAATTAAGCCTGAGGATATAGAGAGGATTGTTTACGAGTCAATTGATGTTCTTAAGCTAGGTATATCAACGAATGAAACCTTAGGTACCTGGGTTGAGTACTATGAGGGTTGGACCGATGTTGTGCTGGGTATTTCGAGAAGGTTCCTTAGTATTAAGGATAGCGCAGAAATAATCAATAAGGAGGCCATGGTGCTTTCAAGAATTAAGAACTATGAAACTAAGGCATTATCACTGGGCTTTGCCCTGAGAGAGGAGTCAGCATACAAAAGGCAGAGGAAATCTAAGTCTAAGACCGATTATGAGGATAGATTGGTGGTTTATGTTAGACCTGAGGATTTGGCTTCAGAATTTATGGCTAGCGCCCAATTAATGAATAATTATATGGAGGAGTTCAATAAGGTATTTGAGAATTTGGTTCGTGATAAGGAGATTTCACAATATATGGTTAATGCACGGGTTTTGGTACTTTACGTTGATGGTATACCGAGAAAATTCATAATATTGCATGGAAATTAAGCTCTTAGGTCTCTTCGTTATTATGTAGTATCATCATTATTGGTATTGAGTCGACAAGAAGTGCGATAACTGGTCGATTCTTATCTGAGTCACTTAAGCTCTCTAGTCTATCGATAATCGACTTTATAATGGCGGACTTCCTTTGGATATAACCAGCAACATCGTTTATAACGTCATTTCTCGTATTAGTACCTGGTTTATAAACAATCTTTACTGAAAAGACCTCTGAACCATTATTAAGGAATTTAATGAGTTCAGATATTTCAGCTGCAAGCGCTATATTACCCTCAGCACCCAATATCTCATTCCAATTTTGCTTAAGGATATACATGAATCTATATGCATTGCTTAATTCGCTCTTTAATGTTGTGATTAATTCATTAACAGACCTAAAATTCTTAATTTCAATTATCATTACGCACCACCAACCTCCTCTTCAATTTTCTTAAAGGGATCTGGATAGTTGATGTTATTTATCTCTATTGTTGTTTCTATTTGCTTAAGATTATTCTTTACTGATGATAATAATTCATCAATAAGCTTCATAACACTACCTAGCTCCTCCGCAGATAGACCAGTAATATTCCCTAAAACACTCTGTATCTCAACACTCTCTCTAATACTGGGTAAATGTAGCAATGGCATTTCGGACATATCTGGAGGCAAAAAGCCGATTATTACATCTACTGAGGAGTCATCTATGAATATTGCATATTCATCGACAATGCCCAACTTCTCCATAAATTCTATAACTTGCTTTATGGACATTAGAATGTTAGTGAAGTAGTTAATTGCATCTCTCATAATATTTTTATAACCGTCAGCAGTTAATACGTAAATCACCTCTAAATCATTAGCCTTAGAGGTGATGTTAGAGTTTCCCTTAATAGATGTTACGGCAGACTTACCTCTTAATTCCTTAGTTAATTTGTTGATTAATTCATTGTCAGGATTAAATGCGTGGATTTCGTTAATGAATTGAAGTATTTCATTTAGCTTATTACCAAGTTCCAGTATTATGTCCTTCAATTTATCGCTCCTTAGTATTATCAAGGCTTATCACCACCAGTGATGGTGCATCCCCGAAGTACCTAACCGTGGCTTTAAACCCATGCCCTTTAAGCTTACTAAGCCTGTTCTCTATAGCTTCGTATATAGCATACTCGAGTTTGAGGAATAGTAATGCCTTGGAGAATAAGTCCCTATATGCATCCTTAGATGGCTCTCTATAAATAATTACTGGAAATGCGTTGGGTATATCTAGGATTTCCTTCTCGCTGTTGTTAGGTAATCCATCCTCACTATTAACCTTATTATAAATTTCGGCTAAGGACTTTACGTACTCAACAAGCCTCTTCTTATTTTCTAAGATCCTCCTTATTAATTCATCAATACTAATATTGATGTCTATATTATAGCTCATGGCATCATCACCAGTCTTGATTTCTTATTCGTATAGTCTATCATAACGAGTACAGCCACGTTCTTCATCTTAATGGTACTTAAATAATTGTTTATTTTGTCGATTTCCTTTATTACGTAATCGATGTTGTTATTTATGGTACTTAACTTATTCAGTAACCAGGAAGAATGGGGTGCAAGATGTATATTTATTGGATGCGGTATAGCTTGTACTGTTATCGTGCCGTGTGACGGTTGAAACCCCATCCTCACCAACTTCTCCTCTACGTCTGCATTCATTTTCATTTTTTCGAGGATTCTCCCATAATCCTCATGTAGTTTCATTAATGACTCCTTAATTATACTTAATTGATTGATGGCATCCTCAACCGATCTAAACAGCATTATTAGCATTCAATTCTCACTAGCTTAAGCTATATTTATTCTTTACTTGTGAGAAAGAACGTCCCTCTTCCTGGGATGATTACTCTCCCTCTCTAATGAGTCTTGAAAGTTCATTAATAATTCTGCTCAGATCCCTAATATCATTGTGCATTTCCATGATTTCATTAATAATAACTGCATTATCGAGACATCGTAATAATAAATCAGCCCAACTACGTGAATGATACATTAATTTAAATCTTTTCAAGGTTTCGTATTGTTTCTCATCAACCTCAATCACAATTCTTCTCTTGCCATTTTTAGCCATGCATTCAATGAACTAATAACCTATTTTAAAGTTAACCCTAGACTACTGCTTACCTTTTCTTTTGGGACTTCGTGACACTAATCATAAATTCTGGTATTTCGGTATACTTTACGTAGTATTGAATGAGAACTTTAACTACTTCTCTAAGCAGTAACATCAGTGTTGATTTTCTAATGCCAAGAACCTTAGCGGCCTCTCTCCAAGGTCTTGCCTGAAGTACCTTACATATGATGGCCTCCTCATACAATGGTGGTAGCTCTAGATCGTCAATACCCTTCCTTAAGTAGAATGTTTTTACTAATTCTGTTATTGCGTCGGCCGTATTCTCATACGTCATCGGGCCCCACGCGTATGCCACTAAACGCCTGACCTGCGCGTCCGTGAGTCTTGCCTTATAATTAGTATCCAGCGCATGGTCCCAGTCCTTCAATAGCATTCTAACGATGTCAGGCTCTAGGTCGTGAAATGGGCCTTGTAATGAATTAAGAAGTCTTAACCTGAATTCCCTATTTGCGTAGATTACGATATCCTTACTTTTTTCATTAATTGGCTTTACCAATAAAACACTGTACTCACCACTTATTGGATTTCTCTCAGGGCTTATGTGGACCGGCATATAGCCATTCTTAATCCAGAAATTCAGTAATTTGGCGTTGACGCCAAAACCAACACCAACCCAATCAATACCCTTGCTCCTAGCTTCCTCCTCAATTAATTTGAGCATTTCTGTACCAAGACCCCTATCCTGTAGCTCAGGGTGTGTTGCAATCCTTATTATCCTCCAACCCCTCAGCTTCGCAAATTCGGCCAAACCCCAGTACTTAATTAGTCTGTCAGGTATTATATTACCTGGCAACTTAAGACCCCTAACAACCAGGTCTATTAACTCATCACTTATACCACCCTCCTCCGCCAACTCCACGGACACGACTATCTTCCCATTCCTCAGCGATAATGCCCTAATGAAATGATGAGGCGCGTCCATCATCATTCCTAAATCGTCAGGTTCATTCCTATAGTGCGCCTGGACA
Source organism: Vulcanisaeta sp. (assembly GCA_023256215.1). Taxonomy (GTDB): domain Archaea; phylum Thermoproteota; class Thermoprotei; order Thermoproteales; family Thermocladiaceae; genus Vulcanisaeta. Next base: position 43,516 of record JAGDXB010000072.1, read on the forward strand.
TAAATACCAAAGAACTGCCTAAGCTGTTCCTCATTGGATAAGAAGAATTCCTTAAGGTTAGGTACTAAGTAATCAAACTCACGCCTATTTATTAACTCATAGTCCTCATTAGTCACCTTGGCAGGCTCGGCATCAAGGAGCAAGGTATCGAAAAGCCACTGCTCCACAGGATCATTAGGCGCATACCTAATTGGTTCCTTAAGCTCATACTCAATAACCTTCGTATCCTTATCCTCATGAAGATACTTAAGGAATCTAAGACTAAATCCCCTACCAGCACCCTCGTAGCCATGTATCGTCGACGCATATATAACCCTACTAAACCTTTCATGTATTCCATAAAGCACGGGCAGCGGTATCATGGCAGCCTCATCAACAACAACGATATCCCTACCCTCCTCACTAAGCATATCATAAGGCCTTATGTAATCTATGAATATTGAGACACCGACCCTAACAGACGTGATATCGTTGCCCCACTTATCGACTGAAACATCGTAATTTAAAGCCTTAAGACCCTTAATGACAAACTCCATTAGAGTAGATACGTTACTCGCATTCATAGCAGTTACAGCAAACCTAGCCCTACCCTTAACCCTCCTAAGCCTATGTGCCAGGGCTGCTAAGGCAAGTCCAATTATTGCCGACTTGCCCCTACCCCTATCGGCTATTAATACCACGTTAACCCTTTTACCCTTTGGCGGTCTTTCCATCAACACTTCCATGGCCTTGAGAGCTTCAACCTGGTCCTGAGTCTTAGCCAACTCGTAAATGACCTTAGAAAACTTCATCCTTTCAGGTAACTCTATGGGCTTTGGCTTCCAAGGTTGGGCATTACCAAGAAGGGCTTCTTTGATTATCTCGTCATGGTCAGCATTAATTATTAATGCCTTGCTCATGCTCATCAACTTATTCCAAAACCTAACCTTTAGGAACTGCCTAACATGCTCAGGGCCGTATTGAGGAACCAAAAGATTTTGTTGAAACTTCGTTAAGCGCTTAACCCACTCATCAAGTGGAGGTAGCATAAATACGTAAATGCCACCGCCTTTGACGATACCACCCAGCCTGCCAACATCATTGGGCTTGAGGTCGTTCATTAAGTCAAGTACTGCGAAGTCCACGGTTGTGCCAAGAAGCTCATCAGTATCCTTATATGGTCTATAATCAATGCTCACTGACACGCCGCTTACAAATTCCTTGAACTTACCCATCCTCCTTTGGGCATCTGAGTACTCGGGTTGGTACATGTAAAGACCGTGTGGTTCCTTAACTAGGGATGAGAATATATTAATGGCATCAGCGGCGTACTTTGCCATTTTTTCATCGTCTGTACCTACAATAACGATAAGTCCCCTATGATTTGAGGATAGGCTCTCCTTAACCAATTCTCTCAACAGGTCCTCCCAGCCCATATCTTCTGATCGTTGGTACTCTAGAAATAGGACTTATAAACATATGCATATACCCAGTAATGAGTGATTAGGCGCGTTGGTTCTGAGGGTTATGATGAGAGACGGGCGAGAAGGATGATTAATCA
>JAGDXB010000102.1:0-4884 GCA_023256215.1 Vulcanisaeta sp.
ATGAAAAGGGTGAAAAGAGGGCTATTGATATCATAAGGGCTTTAGAAAAGGCGAGATTTAAAGTTAAGGTAATTAACTGTATGAAGCAGGGTAAACCCTATGATAGGGTATTTTTAGTGAAAGCCCATAGGTGAAGAGTAAAATTTAGGTGATTATTGTGAAGCTATTGATATTAAGTCATGGGTTATGGTATGGTGGGGCGCAGGTTACTTTATTGAATTATTTACAGTTGCTTAGAGATAGAGTTTCATTAATTATGGTGGTGTGCGAAGGCGCTAATCAAAGTTTTATTAACGATGTAAAGACTTTAGGTATTACTATCGTTAATGTTCCATGTAGGTTAATTCAAGGTCTTCCTCTAATATATGTAGATAGTGCTAAGAGTATACTAAAGGATGTGGATTTAATCTGGATTTCGGATATTGAATATTTATCTGCAATAGAATTAAAAAGAATAGTAAATAAGCCTATTGTTGCGCATTTACATTCTTACGCGTTGGTGTGCCCATGGTGGGCATTATCCTATAGGCTTCATGAGGTATGTCTACGTAATTGTAAAGATGATTATGCCAGGTTCATCTTATGTAAGGTTGGTAGGAATAGCGTAAGATCAGAAATTGAGTATTACGAATATAACGCCATTAAGAAATTAGTGACATTCATTAAGGGTCCCTTAGATTTTTATCAATATAGATCATTCAATCAAAAGTATTAGATAGGTTCATAGCGGTATCAAATGCCGTTAAGGAGCTTCACCTTATTCATAATAAAGCCTTTGAAGGAAAGATCGAAGTATTGCATAACCCTGTGGTAATTCCGGATGAAGAAATTAAGTACTCATTGGCTGCAACTCCACAGTCTAACACTATTATTTATTCATCAGGTTTTCAAGCAGTTAAAGGCATTCATATACTGCTGCAGGCATTCAAGGAGTTAATCGATACAATACCAGATGCTAAATTAGTAATAACACGCGGATTAAATGATCCTGGGCTCACAAACCTAATAAATAAAGTTGGATTAAATTTAAAGAATGTAACGCTGCTCGGGCACTTAAATAGAGACGAATTATATAGGAGATATGCTGAGTCCACTATTATGGCTACTCCAAGTATATGGCCTGAACCGTTTCCAAATGTTGCCTTAGAATCAAACATGCTGGGAATTCCTGTAGTCGCCAGTAATATTGGTGGACTCTCCGAGATTGTTATTAATGGTGAAACTGGATATTTAGTAAGGGCTGGTGATGCTCATGAGCTATTCAATGCATTGATGAAGGGGCTTAGCAATAAGTGGGATAGGGCTTCAATTCATCAAATCACGTATAGTAGATTTAACCCGAAGGCTATTGTTGATAAATTTTTAAAATATTTAGAGAGCATCCTTTAATTTATGCTAGGGCTTTATCGGGGGCAAATCTTTGATGCAATGCAGGATATTAAGAGAAAAGTAATAACTCTTAAGGCTATTCTTTGGTTCTATGGATATAGAGGCAGATTATTAGCGGATAACATATTAGTAGTACGTAGTGATTTTATGCGGGTATTAAGAAGACTTTACCTATATAGATCATTATACGAGATTAGGTTCTGGTTCTTAAGGGCTATTAAGAATGTAGATACATTTATCGATGTTGGCGCTAATATTGGCGGCTATACCATCCGTGCATGCAGATGGGCAAATGTAGTAGCCCTAGAGCCTGCAATTGAGAATTATAATCTACTTCTCGAAAATATTAAGTTGAATAACTGCAGTAATGTTAAAGCATTGAATATCGCTGCTGGTGATGAAGCAGGCTACTTCACCCTTTACTTACCGGACCACACTCATTTAGGAACATATACTTTTAAAAGGAAATGGTGAGGTTAAAGGACGTGTTAAGGTTGAGTTGCTGGATAATATTTTAGGTAATACTGATGGTAGATTAATGATTAAGATCGATGTGGAGGGTTTTGAGTTAAATGTACTCAGAGGAGCCGTGGATACTCTTAAAAGGACAAAGTATCTAATGATTGAAATACGCGATGAAAACAGGAGAGACGTCTTCAGCTTCTTAAGGCATAAGGGATTTAGGCTTTGGGATATTCATGGAATTAATTATTTATGGGTTAAGGCATAATGCACCTTAGTTAATCTTATGCATAAAGTATTGATTATCAGCGAGCTTTGGTGGCCGTGGGGTAGGGGTGGTGTCTTGGCTACTCACCTCATTGCCAGGCTTTTGGCTGGGTCTGGTTTTGAGGTTAGGGTTGTTACTGGTGAGGGTAATCCTGAGACTATTCCTGGTGTTGAGTTTGTTCGTGAGCCTAGGTTGAAGGTTGGTGATAAGTTGAGGCTTTGGGTTAATGCTTACCTGGTCTCTAGGGAGGGTTGGTTTAGGAGACTTGTTGAGTGGGCTGATGTTGTCTATGTGCCTAGGTATGCTTACCCTGTCATACCTCTGGCTAAGGCGTTGGGAAAGCGTGTTGTGGTTCATCTGCATGATTATCAACCTGTATCCTACACAGCCGCCGTATTCCATAATGACTCATTTAGGAGCGATTTCTCAAGGACCTTTCATTATGAGCTTCATGAGCATGGGCTAATGAGGGCCTTGATTACCCAACCGCTCGTGCCGTTAAACAGACTTAGTGCCTATTGGGTTTCGATAGCTGATGCTGTGATCTGCGTATCCAAGAGGCAATGTGAAATCGTCCTTAATTATTTACCTGGGTTGAGGGGCAGGGTGAGTGTTGTTTATAATCCATTGCCTGAAATGAGGTTTCTCGGTAAGGGCCTTAACAATGAGCCTACATTCCTTTACCTTAGTGGTGCAAGCTATGTTAAGGGATTTAATGTGCTGGTCAAAGCCCTTGAGCTATTAGGTGATAAGCGGTATAGAGTTTACATGACCCGCACAATCAATACCGACGCATTACCAGGCATGTTGAGAAACAAAGTTGTAACTGTTGGTGAGGTTCCGTATAGCGAGCTTCCTAGGCTTCATCATGGGGCTTACGCACTCCTATTTCCATCCATTTGGGAGGAGCCGTTGCCGTATGTGGTCATAGAATCCATGCTCATGGGTACGCTGCCAATAGCGTCTAGAACGGGTGGCGTACCTGAAATAGTCGAGGGTTCCCCAGCCCAGGACTACCTCTTTAAGTCGGGGAATGAATATGAACTTGCCGATAAGATAGAGAAGATCATATCATTGGGGAAAGGGGATGTTATTGAGATTGGTCATAGGCTTAGGGAGCATGTACTTAGGAAGTTTGATGGGAATACTATTAAGGAGTCCCTTATTAAGGCGTTTCTCGGATGAGAATCGCCTTTATTACTGCTGAGTCGTTTACGGAGAAGAGGCATGGTGGTTTTGGTTGGCTTATTAAGGTTATTGGTGGTGAGTTGGTTAGGCGTGGTTTTGATGTTACGGTCCTTGCCTGGAGGGATCCTGGGTACCCCGAGACCTACTTTGTCGATGGTATTAGGGTTGTTACTTACCAGTATGGTTTTGAGTCCAGGTCAGTCCTTAGGCATCTTCGCGATTACTGGGGCTTCTTGAGCGTTCTTAAGAGCATTAACGCTGATGTCTTCATCTCCATTGAGGCTATGGTCGAGACCCTGATCGCTGAATTAACTAAGAGAAATTCTAGGCATGTTGTCTGGGCCCAGGACCCCTTTGACTGGCGTGACTTCGAGCTTATGGCCTCCGTGGACCCACACTACAGGATCTCTAGGGCCAGGTTCCTGGTTAATAGGCTTGTCTTCGGCATGGCGTATAAAAAGGCCGACCTGGTGCTGTCCCAGGCTAGGTTCTACGTTGATAAGCTCAGGAGGCTCTACGGCATTGACCCAGGTAGGGTTGTTTACCTGCCCAACCCAGTCAGGATCCCGGATGAGTCAAGTATTGTTAAGGGTGAGGAGCCGTTGATCTGTTACCTGGCTAGGATGGATCCCCAGAAGAGGTACTGGCTCTTCTTCGAATTGGCCAGGCAATTCCCCGAGTATAGGTTCATCGCCATGGGGAAGCCCAGCGTGCTTTATGAGGGTAGGTACAGGGAGGTCATCAGTAAGTACAGGGACTTGAGGAACCTTGACGTTAGGGGCTTCGTTAGTGAGGAGGAGAAGCAGGAAATACTCAGCAGGTGCTGGGTCGTGGTGCTACCAAGCATTAGGGAGGGCCTACCAATAGCGATGCTAGAGACACTGGCCCACAAGTGCGCCATACTCAGCTCCGTAAACCCGGACGGCTTAACCGAGAAGTTCGGCTACTGGGCAGGTAGGGATGACTTCGCCAATGGCCTTAAGTGGCTTCTCGAGGATGATAGGTGGAGGGCCCTTGGTGAGGAGGGCTATAGGTACGTTAGTGAGAATCATAGGCTCGACAAGGTTATTGACCAATTAATTAGCAATCTTGAGGAGTTGATGAGGCGTTGAGCATGCCCAGGAGGGGTCGCCTAATAGTCTTCCTAGGGCCCGTGGGTGTTGGGAAGTCCACAGTGATTAGGGGTTTGGCTGGCGAGTTGAGGGCTAGGGGCTTTAGGGTATCCACAACATTCATAAAGGCATTCCACGGACCATCATACCTACTGTGGAGGTTCGTTACAGGGTTACTTGGTTTGAGAACTAGTTGGCTTGCGCCATGGTATGTAATACCGAGGAGCGGTAGGCTGGGGTTAGCCAAGGTCCTTACAGTGCTTTCTGCGTACCTGGATGCCTTTATTTCGATACCACTTAAGTTAGTTAAGGTACTCACGCTCAGAGCCCTGGGCTTCTACGTGTTGTCTGAGGAGTACATGCACTCGACGTTGATTGATTACGTACACTCATACGTTGCGCTGGGATTGAGGGGTTGGGCATGGATGTTACCACTATCTGTGATGAATTTATTGCTCAGTAAGT
>JAGDXB010000102.1:4894-7488 GCA_023256215.1 Vulcanisaeta sp.
CATAAACTTCTGAGTACTATTGTGCAGAAGTCTTTGGATGGCGAACCAGAAGAGTATCATCCTTTAACCATCGGAGCAGAAGCACTCATGTCTCATGGAGCCACTATCTGTGATGAAGTTATTGCTCAGTAAGTACTCACCTGATGCTGTGGTAATACTTAATACCAGTGATGATGCGCTTAGGAAGAGGTGGGGATCGAGGGGTTACGGTGATCCTCAGCTTCGTTACGTTAGACTTCAAAGGATGGTCCTTATGAGTATGATTAATAATGGGGTAATTATTAATACTGATGGGTTAAGTGTAGTTGATGAGGTTAGGTTAATAATGGCTAAGGTGATTGGTGATCATGTTAGTTCCTAAGTTTGATATTAGGGGCTTCGCCATCTCTCTCAAGCATGATTCCTTGGGCGCCATTCATGAGGCGTTGATAAGGCATTTCGTAAGCAAGGCACTTAGCGCCCTCTATGGTTATTATAATTACCCGTCATGGCTAAGCCTATTTAGGGACTTTATCAGGAAGCGTAGGTTCCTCTTTATTGTGCTTGATGATGCTAGGTATGATGCGTTCATAAGCATGTATAGCAGGTATCTGCAAGGCACGTTAAATATCGCTAAGGTACCCCCACCCAACACCTATGGTTGGCTTCCCAAAGCATTCTCTATGCCTGAATTCAACAGGGTTAGGTTCTTTTATGCGAGTATTGGGATTGAGAGTCATGATATTCGGATTGGGAGTTTCGTGCCTAGGAACAGGGATGTTGAGGTAATACCAATAAGGCCGAATAGGGCTAAGCACCTGTTAACCGTACTGCCTAGCGAGGTTAATGAGGCTGTTAAGAGCGTTGGCCTAAGCGGTAGGGACATTGTTTGGTACGCACAGCCCCACTTCCCATGGGTTGCCGATGAGGACTTGTCCCTAATGCTTATGAGGGATGCCTTAATTCATGATTATGTACCGCCTGATACCATAAGGTATAGGCTTAGGGAAAAGGGCATACCTAGGGATAGGGTAGTCAAAGCGTATTACGCAAATCTAGCCCTTGTGCTTAAGTACGTTAGGGACTTATTAAATTACGTTGATAAGCAGGGCATTAAGTATGACGAAATAGTGGTCACGTCAGACCACGGCGAGATGCTTGGGGAATTCGGGCTATACCTACACCAGGAGTATGATTTACCTCAATTAGTGCTTGTGCCGTGGCTTAAGGTTATTTAATGCTATGAAGCCGTATATTTCGGTTATCATTACTGAGTATAGGCCGAGGGGCTTTCTTAAGTATGCTATACGTTCAGTTCTGAATCAAAGCCTTAATAAGGATTTATACGAGATAGTGTTAGTTAAGTTGCGTAGAGATGGGTCTGTGGATAGGCTTGTTGAAGAAAGTGGTGGCAAGGTCTTGTATTTAACCGAGGCTCCAATAGGTTATTACCTATATCGTGGAATTCAAGTGTCTAATGGTGATGTTCTTGTTTTTCTTGATGATGATGCATTTGTAACTAAGAAGCTTAGTTACATATATGACTTGTTTAGTCATAAATCGAACTTAGGTTATTATCATCATCTAGCCTATATAATAGATTCCCGAAATAAGGTAGTAGGTAGACTCTTTGGTGGTCCTCGTGAAATAGTACTAATAGATCCCAGAAATGCACGGGATGTTAGGAGCGCGCTCCTGAAGTATGGAGTTATTGGTTCTTTAATGAGCGCTACGGCAATTAGGCGTGACGTCGTTGAACCCTTCTTAGATAAATTAAAATCGTTGATTACACACCCAGATCCATTCATGTTCCTTGCAGCACTGAATTCAAGGTATCTCATGTTTCATGAACCACTTGAACTCTCATATTACAGAGTGCATGGCAATCAAGTATCTCTTCCGAGGGGTTCTGGGTCTATTGATACTTTACGTAGATTCGCCTACTCTGCCGTGATTAATCAACACGGCTTATACTATTTAAGGGAAGTATTTCCACAGATTACCGACTTACCCCTTAGGCATCATTTGCTTGGTGCGTATCACTACAACGTTCTCGGCCTAATAGTACTTGGTCTGGATAGAAGGTTGGTCTCATCCACGGGTATTATAGTGCTGTGGCGCGGATTCTTTGATAAATCTCCGTATAGAGTATCCACAGGCTTATTGAGTCTGGCATACGTGATTCTTCCGCGTAGGTTCATACGATACTTGTTGGTTAAGTACTATGGTGGATAATGTGCTTAGGGTTATGGTTCATGGTTATTTTGGTTTTGGTAATGTTGGCGATGAGGCGATACTATCCGTTGTTATGGATTGGCTCAGGGGAGCCTTTGGTAATGTTGATTTCATTGTCCTATCTAGTAACCCTGAGCGTACCAGGAGGATTCACGGTGTTAGTGCCATTCGTGAGAGGTTGCTGTCGCCTAGGTTTTGGAGCGCCTTCCTTAGGTCTCACGTTATTGTTTTCGCAGGTGGTGGTAGGTATGGTTACTCGACCTGGAGGAGGATTGCCCTGCTGGCTGTTTTGGCTAGGCTTCTTCGTAAGGTTGTGGTTTTTAGGGGCGTGGGCGTTTACCCCTATGAGTGGGTTGGTAAGCCCGTGATTAAGGAGGTTC
>JAGDXB010000032.1 GCA_023256215.1 Vulcanisaeta sp.
GATCCTCGGGTATGGGCAGCCTCACAGCCTCGCCATAAACCGCGCTTGAGGATGCAAACACAAACACATTTACGCCTTTAGAAGCCTTAGCCACGTTGTACGTACCCCTAACATTAACATCAAAGTATAGGTCAGGCTTAACGATAGACTCCGCAACATCGATCAGAGCCGCTAAGTGAACTATGGCATCAGTACCCTTAACGGCGTCTTCAACAGTATTGTAATCCCTTACATCACCTTTAATAAATTCAATGGAATCAGCAACATCCTTAAGGTTATCTAGTGAGCCTGTGGTTAGGTTGTCAAGCACTTTAACGCTATGCCCAGCAATAGTTAAAGCCTTAACTAAGTGAGAACCAATGAAGCCAGCACCACCTATTACCAAGATCCTCAGAGACTCCATGGTAATTAAGCCTCAATTTGTTCCTTAAGTTAATAGTTTTGCAAATATGGTATATAATTTATGCGCATTAAACTTTGTAAGGGCGTACTTCTTAACTCTCTCACGAAATGCCTTATCACCACCGTACTCAACAGACTGTTCAAGGACTCTTACCATGTAATTTAGATCGGGCAGCCTAATCCTATATCTCGGTGACGGGTATATAAACTCCTTACTAACCCTAACGAGGAACCCAACATCATCAGTAACTATCTCATTCCAGGGAGGTGCGTCTAAAACCACAGCAGGAGTCCCCACAGCCATCCCCTCAATTATTGGAAGCCCAAAGGCGTCACTCAACGATGGATGCACGTAAACCGACGCCTCCGCTAACAACTTGTAAAGGCTTTTACGATCAAGGTACGTATCAATTATGTCCACATGCTTAAGCCCTAAATCAAAAGCCATACGCCTAACGAAGGACCCCAAGGCTGGCGGTACCTTCAATAATAACTTAACGCTACTCCGCAAATACTCGCTTCTCGACACAGCCCTTAATAAAAAGGCTATCCCTACAATCTTATAAAGATCCGTACCACTTATTACCGAGATCATCCTAGGCTCATCTACGTTATTAACGGCGATATTCGGTATCTCACAAGGATCAACACCGTGCGGTATGACCCCATCCACCCTAACCCCCTGACCTTCCAACTCCATTTTTGAGTAATAACTTGGAGTTATCACCTTAACATTTCGGTTACGGTTTATAAAACTCTTCCTCATCCCAATCTTAAAAGGCCCCTCCACTGTGATGTATAAGGCTGAGGGAGTTGAGATAGGTAAGGAAGTGTATGTTATGGCACCAAATACCGTCCCTACAAATATTACATAATCATCCTCAATAATTCTCATACGTAGCAGCTTTAATGGATTCGTTATCACCTTCGCCCCCAATACGTGAGCAATCGTACGTGCTACCCAATAAAATCCTCCTCCGACATCACGCGTATATACAACCACCATTAAGGCAAGTACCTACTTAGTTTATTGGCTACGGCATTATGGCTAAGGTTATTCACGGCGAACTCCCTACTCTTTATCGCGAGCTCCTTATGTATGTCTTTATCATTAAGTATTTTCAGAACAGAATCTGCGTAGTCCTGCTCATCCCTAACCACTACATATAAATCCCTGTAGTCCACCATGCTTGAGCTATCACTGCCAACCACGGGAATCCCTGAAGCCAGAGCCTCAATAAGTGTCATTGGTGGCTCAGTTGGGTAGTCACCACGTATTGGCAGTAGGAACGCATCCACGGCATTGTAGAAGTACCAAACAGGCACCTCACGCCCTAGAACTATCAATGCCCCATCCTTAACAGCCCTTCTTAAGTCCCTAACTAGCTCGGGTGTTGTATTATCAATCCTTAATGATGTTACTATGGTCTTTACGCCGTACTTAGCCAGCTTAAGGGCGGTCTTAACCACGATATCGAAGCCCCGCTTAACATCCACATCACCTACATAACCAATAATAGGTCTATCCCGAGGCAAATTAAACAAGCCCCTAGCCCAATCCCTATCCCTGGGTCTAAAGAGCTCGGTATCCACAGGCGGGTACACAAACACCCCATTATTGAACAGTCCTGCTATTCGCCGTGACGTACCAACCACAACCCTAGAACCACGCTCTATCACCGTCTTCTTCAACCTCCAGAAGCCATGTATTGTTGGTAAGTGTGAGAATTGGTATGTGATCAATTCCTTATCAGCAAGCATGCTCATGAACGTTATCAATGGCTTATTAACGTTAAGCAAATGTATTGTGTCGCAGGAATTCACAAGAGCCTTAGCACCCTCCTGTAGATAAAAGAGGTGTTTTGGCGCCTTTACCTGAGCTGTGTCAATCACGTGAATATTATTGTAGATGAGCCTAAGGACCCTGAGGAAGCCCCTAGCTAAGGCTGTCTGCCCTTCCTTAAGGCTTGGGTGCCTAATTACTGCACAGATCATTGCAGGAGTTTTAGGCAGTTAAGCAGTTCTAAGGCGCTCCTCACGCATGTAAACTCCCTCGCCTCTCAATACCAGACATGCTAAGCCTCGCCCGTAGCTCCTCAGCAGTCAGTACTGCTTTAACGGCATCGACAATAGTGTCGATTGTCGTTGGGGCCACTAACACGGCGGCGTCGCCCACAACCTCCATTATTGACGGCTCGGCGAACGTCACGACAGGCAATCCACTGGCCATTGCCTCTAGGACTGGGAGTGCGAAACTCTCATGTAGGGATGGGTATAGGAATAAGTCGGCGCACGAATATAACTTGGCTGGTTCTGATTCGGTGAGGCGAGGTAAGCACAACACATCCCTTAACCAGGAAGGCTATTCTAAGCATTGTGTAATTAACGATGAGACTTGCTTTACTACATTTGATTCGGATAAGTATTCACCTACGACCTCCCTAACAGACCTACCCAAATCCCTCAGTAATGAGTCATTGTTGAGAAGTTCTATTATTATCCTAGCCATGGATCTGGGGCTGAGATCCGTCACTAAGTTGGCATCAACCTTTGTTATTATGTCATTACTACCCACGTACTTGGTCACCACGGGTACGGAACCGAGAGCCATGGCCTCAACCACAGCAATCGGGAACGCGTCAAAGAGTGAGGGCTGTACGTAGACGCTGCACTTACTCAATACCCTAAAGAGTTCACTCCTGGGTAATCGATCAATGAGTTTTATGTTATCGCTGATACCGTACTCATGGGCCTTCCTAATAATGTAACTGCCCAATGGATCTCTCTGGGAGCCCCCAATGAGTATGAACTTCACTTCTCCGTGGAATTCCCCTGTGACTTCCCTGGCTATTTCCGGTATCTTGTGAACACCCTTTATGGGTATGAAAACACCGCTGTAGCACACCCAAGGCATTTTACTGCCTATAGGGAATTTAAGCAAGGCGTCAAGCTCTGGGGGTTTCGGATGAAGGATTAGGGATTTGTTCGGGATTAGGTTCTTGACCAGGCTTGACACTGCAATGACCAGATCCGGCATTGAGTACAGCATGTTTACGGTTGGATTGAGTATTGATGGTGACGCCGCTATCGCCGACCAGCACCTATGGGTCACTGCGAGTAGTTTCCCAATTGCCGTTGGCCTGACACCCTCGGTTATCAGGACATCGCCAGTGATTTTTCCAGCAAGCCTCCTTAGCGTGATTACCCTCACATCATGCCCCAACCTCCTCATTGCCCTAAGCCAATCCAGGTGACCTATGTGCGGTTGTGGGCCTAGTGTTACGTAGGTTATCCTAGCCATAATCCCCAAATACCATCCTTATACACAATACTGAAGTGAGTGTTTAGGTAATTGATTTCGTTCATTAATTGGTTAATCGTTATGTCCAGCCTGTACGTGTTCATCGCCCTATAGAATATGGCCACGTAGTTACACGTGGAAACCTCGCTCGGCGTTATCACGGGGCTTAGGTACGTAATCGGCGCGTTAACGCCGTATAGCCAGTAATAGAACCAGAGGAGCTCGTGAACGCCGGAGGCGCATATCGCTGTGTTATGGCTTATGTGCGTCGCTATGAATGATGCCTCGGCAATGTCGTGGGCCGTGGGGAAGGCTATCGGTGAAAAGCCCCACTTAACCACTGGGGATAATGCAATTAGTAAGACCCCAATGATTATTGCAAACACCCTAAACCACTTACTTTGTGTCCGCATTAGTATCAACACGGGTAGCGCAGATAGTACATAGAGTGTGTATGGTACCATGCCCCACCTACTCATAACCAACGCCGCAGCCTGCAAAGCCATAAGTAAGAAATAGAGCAGCACCCATGGGCGCGCATCAGCACTGGAGACCCTTAGCCTAGCCCTGATTAGGTATGTTAAGTACGTTAGAGACACCACAAGGCCTAATAAGAAGCCTAGGAACACGGTTAATTCCCTCACATAGTCGTAAATCTTCATTATGGGGTTTACGGCAGGCACTATTAATGAGGGTACGGGGTTTGTCGGCGACTCTAACATAGCCATCAACTGCACTATTAGGGACGCCAAGCTACCCGATATGTATAGGACCAGGTTAACGGTAAACCACGTCGTTAATGCTACGACTGCTGGGATTAAGAATCTCCTGTCGAATACTGTGATTACCATGAGCATGATAGGCACCATGAGAGATGTCGGGTCGGATATCAAATAGGCGATGAATACTATGAGCATAACTATAATGCTAGCCATGGAGATACCACGTCTATTGTCAGGGCCCCACAACCTATTATAGAGGAACACCGTAAAGAGTACTAGGTAGGTCCACGCGAATGGGGTCCTACCGTATAGTATCGGGTTAAGCATTGCACCAAGCACAATTAATGCCGCTATGATTAAGTCCCACGTGGTCCTACGGCGTAATGCCAGTAATGGGGTTACGTATAGGATCGGTAGTGCGAACTGGACGGTCACAACACCCCAAACCGGTTTAAGCCCCATCACTGAGGTAAGAACTGTAGTGAAGTACGCGTGACCTAGCGATGATGGTTCACCCTGTATTGGTTCGACATGGCCGGTGATTAAGCCGCTAAGGGCTTCTGCCACGAAGCCCAGCTGGTCATTGTATAGGGGCATGGAACCCATGTAGATTATGTATGGTGCATCAAGAACGAGGAACCACAGGAGCAGTGTTAGGACTATGGATCCCGTAGAGACGCCCCTGTAAGCCAGTAGTATCAGTATCAATGAGATTACAATGAGTGACGTAACATACATCGAATCGCCATATAGGAAAAAGGGGCTTTGCGTAACAACGTCAATACTTAACATAGATAATGACACTATTGATGCTAAAGCAAGTGCTACGGCAATTCCTACCAATAGGGCGTTGAGGATCGCCGGCTCACTGCTTAGTACTTTCATCGCTAAGCACCTCCTCGTAGAGCTTCACGTACTCCCTAGCCACCAAGTCCCAGCTAAACCTCTGGGCATAGTTAATGCCTCTCCTGGAGTATTCCTGCCAATTCCTTAGAACCTCATCAACAGCCTCAAGCAAGGACTTTGAATCCCTGAAGAGCAGCCCTGCCCCTGAATTAATTATGTGCTCCCTCCTAGCATCATCCCTATCCAGCGCCACTACCGGTGTCCCAGTGGCGAAGGACTCAATGATGGGTAGACCAAAGCTTTCCCATCTCGATGTTAATAAGTACATATTTGATAAGCAATAAATTTTGGGTATATCTTCATTACGTAGATAACTTGTGATATCAATGATATTTCGATTATTTACTCCAATACCTCTTGCTAGTAATTTAACGTTAGGATACTTCCTTAGTATAAATTTGAAAAATTTAATAAGTAAGTCTCTTCCTTTAAAATTATTATATGCAGTCATGTTTAAAATTATTGGTTCGTCAATTTGCCTTTTTAAGCAAGGCTTAAACAACTCTAAATCTACACCATTGTATATTACCTTTGACCTAATACCATACATATTTAGCAATTGTTTAGATGCATAGAGAGACACAGCAGTTATCCACTTGATCTTTGGTAGTATGCGTGAATAAAGGTGTTTAAGGGCTATGTTAATGAATTTATTTCTTAACCCTGGCACATAAATTGATGGAGCATATCCATGCCATGTAAATACGATGTTTCTCAATCCCGCCTTAACTACAGCCTTTGTGTATGGGTAAGATGTGTGTATGTGAATTATATCAAAGTGCTTAGCCTCCCGTAAGAACTCCTCAGGCGTGAGTCTAATTAGATTGATATGGCTTGGTGGTTCAACCCTAACAACCCTGGCAGCCACCGTAACCTCAACACCATACCTAGGCAGGTACTTACTCAAGTTATCGATCACCGTCTTAAACCCGCCAACCTCGTAGTAACCGAGTCCCATCAAAACCCTTATCATGACCACGAGAAAGGAATAAGACCAAACTTAGTGTAGTAATAATATATCAGTCTCTTCGCAAGTGTGGGATTTAATAAGTACGTGAGGCCGAAGATGGCAGTACCTAAATACTTAACTGAGGGCCTATTACCAATTACGTAGTTAATCAATGGCTTTGCCAACCACCCGCCCCAATCACTAAAGACTCCTCCTATTATCGATGCCTCGTCATGGTTGGTATATTTTGCTAACCACTCATTCAGTAACCTGGCTGTTGTGACTAAGGCATGCCTAGCTAGTGCGTGCCTAACGGCGTTCTTCACAGCACGTCTAAAGCGCGCCTCAGGATCTTCAACAAAGCGGACACTGCTAGCACTTGTACTGCTGAGTCTAAACAACGTTAGCCTCTCCGGACTGTGCAGGATTGCCCCCTCACTCGAAAGGGCCAGCAGGTATAGTAGTACATCGACGACGTCCGGGAAAAGCCTAATCACATTAACAAATCTCTTAATGAAATCCCTCTTAACAGCTATTGAACTATTCCTAAGGCCTATTGACCAACCATACTTAGCGAATATCACCCTCTTCTCGTTGATCGACTCCGCCCTTAGAAACTCGTTAACATTTGTACGCTCAATTAATTTATCGACTATAGGCTTTCCACTCTGGTCGATTGCGGCCACGTTATGGTGAAAGTAAATTAATTTCCCATCACTAGAGAACAATTTATAAATGCGTGCAAGCCTAGTTGGCATGTAAATATCATCATCCTCCAGGAATGTGATGACCTCACCCTCCGCCTCCTCAATACCCCTCACAAATTTTATGCCTATCGATGCGACATCAAGCTCAATTACCTTACCCCTATTTTGCTCAATGAGCTTGTCGACCTCGGGGTCTTTGAAATTTTTCACGATTATGATCTCATAAAGCCCCTTATCCAAGGTCTGATTAAGCACGGACTTAACCGCGTACTTCAAAAACTCACGCCTATTATAAGCCGTAACAACAACGCTAATGTATGGATTCATTAATAAGAGACAATACAGTATTCCTAATAGAATCTCTACTATTGAATTTAGGCCTAAAACCTAGCGCCCTCAACCTATCTATCCTGAGCACTACCCTCTTCACGTCGCCTAGCCAACCAACTCCATGCGCGACCGGTTTATGGATTATTTTCACGTCCTTGAGCCCCATGG
>JAGDXB010000094.1 GCA_023256215.1 Vulcanisaeta sp.
TATTTAGGATTTGATTAAGCCTTCTACATTGCTCAGTATCAATGAGGAGTATGTAGTCCTCACCATCATGACTTATCTTTAACCACACCCTGCCCGGATAATACGTCCTCGGCGTATATTGACCTGGCTGTGTCCTATATGGCTGCGCATAGTCAGTTACACATGGATTAAAATCCTCAATGGGTATTGTGACCTCGTCTCCATTCCTTGTCACGAACCAAGCGTAGTCCTTATAAAGTATGAAATCCTTAATGTATTTACTCCTCTCTTTAATGTCTTTAATTAATTCACGAATCTCCAGCACCAAAAATAGGGCAAAGAAAACCTGTATTAAGGCAAATTCCCATAAGGTAATGTGATATTGAAGAGGCGCTAAATAGCCAAGCAGGTACCACATGGCTCCCGTAACTATTACCGCCACTATTATTCCACCAAATTCAAAACCAATAATCGGTTTAAGCCTAAGTATTGGTTCTCCCATTGAAAATAAATAATGTAGTAAGGTTTTATAAATTTAATTTTTACTTATCTATTTATCATTAATAATTACTTATTTTCATTAAAGTCGATATTTATCACCTGGTTGCTGTTTATCATAATCTTATAAACATATGCGCCATATAAATTCTTGAGATAGTTAATCTCAGTACCATTGACATAAACTCCGCTTAATGTATAGCCTACATATGGCTATGCATATATTGTTATTATTGTGTTTAATGGTACGGTAATTACCTTGTTAATTGGGCCATTTAGTATTAGCTGTTTCACTCCAAGACTCGGCTCGCTTATTAAAATAATTGCGCCACCGCCTTCTGTAATGTTGAAGTCTACGTTAAATAGTGGTTGGCAGTTTATGATTATTGTCTCGTAATTGGCACCACTACCCAGTGACAACGTATTCGAAGGCTCATAGGTCACTGACGGACTTGGGCAGTTACCAACGCTTGTTACATTAAACGTAACCATAGTACCAGGCTGACCTGCGTAGGCTGGCCCAAACATCGTTGAGCCACTACCACTGTAATATGCGTACCAATTATCTGAGGCGTCTGAATATATCGTCCAATTAGCGTAGCTTGGGGCTATCACCCTTAGGTAGAAGTATGAGGATGGCGGTGGAATAGTATACGATACCGTAGGCGCTGATGGCGTTACTGATGATGCATATAATATGATGTTCCAAAGGTCGGCGGTGGGGTCACTATTATTCATAACTCTAGTTAATGCGGTTATGTATATGAAGCCGTTTGAGTAGGTGGGCTTTGCAATTACGAAGTTCGGCATTGTGTAGTTGTTTATTGACAATAGTGCGGTACCATTCCATGCATAAATACTCAATATAGATGGTCTATAGGCTATCACAAGTAATTTACCATTAATTACACTTGGCCAGGCATACGCCTCAGATGGTGTTGGTATCTCTATCTTACTTGTGCCATTGATTATTGTTAAGGTATCATTGCTAAACGCATAGAATAAACCGTTTACAAAGCCTACATCAGAATAACCAACGTATTGCTCAATACCTTTAGTAATCATGTTAACTGCAGCATATGTACTATTTATGAATTGAACAACAACATTACCATTCGAAGCACCATTTAAAGCAGTAACGTTGGGCAATTGCATTGCCGTAATCACCTGACCAGTCAATGTGGTCATTAATAATTCAGTATTCGTGTAATTCAGATCTAGCTTTGGCTCCCAAATCATGTATATGTACCTCCCATCGCTAGTAACAGAAAGCACAACACCATTATTTGTTATATTGAATACTGGGCCCCATGTTCCATTAGGCTCGAGTATTGAACCTTGAAGTATTATCGTTAGATTATTTAGACCATAATTGCCATGCGGTACTGCGAACCATACCATCATTAACGTGCCATTAGGCAGCTTAATTAAGTAGGGAGAGGCAACTCCCAAGTCGTTAAACTTAGGTAATGGCGCTGAGTACTCATAGGTACCCCTAAATATAACACCGTTAATCCATGTATAACCATTCGGTAATGTTGTCGTATAATAGACATATGCTGAACCATTATATGACGCCACACTATAGGTGTATCCAAGAGGTAGATTGCTCGTAATTAAACCATAGGTTGATCCATTAATCCAATCACTAGTCTCTAGTGCTTGATTTAAAAACTCCATAGATGCCTCCTCCAATTGAAGCTCTAACTCAGAAATCTCAGATTGAGTAATACTGCCCCAACTATAGAGTGTACCAGGGCCTAAAAGAGTCACACTACCACTCCATGAAAGGATGATTATACTAACTGTAGCGCCTGCATTGAGCTCTCCAACTAGTGCGCCTCCTTTTGCTGATAATGATGGATAAGCCTGATAGTACTCACCAACACCACCGACTCCCTGTAACCAAGCATATACCCCTAAGGCTCCATCATCATATTGCCCACCGCCACCAAACAAAGCCGTTAATCCAAAAGGCACAAAAGCATGCCCATTAATAGAATCTAAGGCTACTGGAAATACTCCAAATAATTCTTCTTGTGGATTATTTGTAGGTACAAAGTCCATGCCAATACTATTCTCAACAGCTACTGAAACTACCGGTATAAAACCTACTTTAATGTTAACCACTGGTATAGTCCAGGTCCATGGTGTTCTTATTATGAAAGAAGTCATCGCGGAAAAGTCATTATCTATACTAATACTTTGTAATTCAACATCATAATTCGTATAATTAATACTCATTTCACCTGTTGCACCAACACCTATTGTGATGTTTATAGGATACGATAAGATCTCTCCGTCAATATCTGTATCATAACTCCCCGATATACTTACGATACCTGTAGAGTTAAAATTAAGTTCTATATAGATATCAAGTCCGCCAGGATTGTAATCACCACTAAAATACGAAGCTTCCACCTCAGTAGATTCTGGCTCCCAATCAATATCAATACTGGATTCTATTAAAAATGTATTATTATAAAGACCTGTTTTTACAGGTAAGAATATGTATTCGAATGTTGTATTTGCAGGTATTGCAAATGCCGTTATCGCCATTGCGGTTATTATTAGTGTCGGTGATCGCACTACCGTTACCGTATAGTTACTAGTTAATATTTGCCCGTTTGGATACTTTGCTATTACTACTAGGTAGCCTTTGCCTGGAGGTAATTGACCCATATCTATTGTGTTGCTTACCCACATCCCTATTGATGGGTTATATGTAAAGCTTACTGGCTCATTATTTAATGTTATGTATCCGGTGACACTTGTTGGTTGCGAACCATCAATAGTTGGTGCTTGTACATAGAATTTATTAGGTTCGTTAAAGTTCGTGAAGAAATACTCAACATATTCTGAGTATATTTTTAATGAAGATGATTCACTAATTGATGTAAATAGTATGTTTAGGGTTTCATTACCGCTCACTGTGAATGTGCCGGTGCTATTTAGGGTTTCATAGCCAGTTGCGTTTGTAGAGACTGAGTAAGTATATGTGCCGCTTGGCAATGTGAAGGTTATTTTGTTGGTGATTGAGGTCTTTGTTGTACCATTGACAGTGATAGACCAAGAGGACCCATTGGGCAAGCCCTCCTCTATGAATGTTACGGTATAATTGATGCGCGCCGTAGCTGGCACGTACGTGATGCCCTCCTCACCAACAGCCATAACGCCCCAATTTGCATACCAACCTCCTGTGTTTCCTGCTATACCAAACACATATTGACCAGGACCTGGTGGTGTGAAGTATCCATTCAGGCTGTAATTAAAGGATGCTGATGCGCCATTACTAAGGTCATAAGCGTATCCACTTATGGTATTAGTGCTTGGATTATACGTAACCTCGACTACAATTAAATCTCCTGGATTAGGCTCAAAGGCACTATAACCAATACCATCAATGACATCGACTATTCCTGGCGTTGAATTGCCATTACCAACCCCAACCCACACATTCCAGTCGCCACCATTTGGTGGACTAAATACATAACCATAACTCCGGAATGGATTCCATTAAACAACAATATACTTCGCGCTGCGTAGGGAAATACCTCTACAATTCTCTAAACATAAAACAACCTGGCCATTGTATCTTCAGCGTCGAATTCAGATTCATGAAAACCCCAGATATGAGTAGCCTTGTACAATTTCTCACTCGCCTGTACTGGGTCCTTGTCAATGAGTTCCTTACGCATCCGGATCCAGATTTACGATTCTCATCAATACATCGGGAATCACATCCACAGGGTCAAGACCTCTTTTTCTGAGCCTCTCAATGAGTATACTTGGTATAACTATCTCCTCACTTATCTTACTTAATAACATGCCAGGAAGGATATATGCCTTTACATTCACTAACACATGAGAAATGCTTAAAATGGGGCATGATTATCGAGTTCCGTGGATTTTGGGATATTCTTTGCTGCGTTTGGCATAAGCCTGCTCGAGCTTTCGGAGGCTGGCGCTGTCACGGCGATTTATCAAGGAATTTATAGGGGGTTTAAGCCAGTGCTCTATGCAATTGCTGGGGTTCTCCTGGTCTTAATACCGACATTTACGGTTGGTCGTTACGTCATTTACTTGCCCCTTGATTACGTACTGGCCGTATCTGCGGTGATACTGTTCTATTTCGGCTATAGATTACTGAGGAGTGCGCGTAGGTCATTTAAGAGGGCTGGGAAGGGTAAGGGTGGTGAGGAGGAGCGTGGCGATTTGGTGGTGGTTTTCACGGTATCTGCAATAGAGGCCTTTGAGGCTGCCTTGGTGCTCATTGCCTTGATACCAAGGAGCTACTCATCTGCCCTCATTGGTACGTTGTTAGCGGCCGCAATAGTGGTGGTGCTTACAGCGTTGATTAAGGACCAAATAGCCAGGATTAGGCTACCGCACCTTAAGTACGTACTCTCAGCCTTACTCTTTAGTCTAGGTACTTTGTGGGCTATGGAGGCTGTGGGGCTTGACATAACAGACCTTGTGCTGATCCCACTCTTCCTGGCATACTTAGGCATTAATTACGTAGCCATAAAGGTGTAGTGCCGTGTGGTACATAGACACGCCAGAGTGCCTATTATGCCTACTTGAATCCAGGTACTCAGAACTAAGGAATCTAAGGGTTAATGACCCAATTATCTATGCTCGACTTGGGGAGTACATAATGAGGAATGCCGATAGAGGTAGGGTTACCGTGTTTGTTGAGTCGCATAATTGGATAAGGCGTGAATTAAATAATAATGATCTACACGCGAGTGAAAAGAGTGTGCTTGAGAGATACGTTAAGGAGGCAATAGGTAGTCTCATTATGGCTTTAGGTGACGATGTCATTAAATACGTGGAGTTGGCTGCTGCGGCTAACTCCGTGGATATACCAATGAGAGGTTATAGATTTGATATGGGGAATTTCATAAACAGACTTAGTGATGAAGTTGCATGGCTTGGGATCACGCGGGATGAGCTACGCTCCACGATTGAGAGCGCCAGGTCTATAGGTTATGTTGTTGATAATGCCGGTGAATTTCAGGTTGATAAGGCATTACTAATTAAGCTTAGGGAGTTGGGTAAGGAGGTCGTTGTTTACGCAAGGAGTGAGCCTTATGAGGTTGATGTTACTGCAAGCTACGTAATTAATGAGACGAGGGATCTTGGAATTAAGGTTGTGGGCAGTGGGAGTGCTTACACGGCATTATTCAATAAGGAGTTATGGGATGGAATGAGAAGACATGATGTATTGTTTCTTAAGGGTTTGGATAACTTCGAGACGTACCTAGAACTGGATCCTCCATTAAGTAATGCCATAATGGTGCTTAGAGTTAAGTGCCCGTTAATAGCACGGATCCTAAATATACCCATCAACACCCCCATAATTGCTACGCCAGCTTACGTTATGAGTAAGTTCAGAGTCGCTGTTAGTTAGTCCATTAAGTATTTAACAAACACATTAATACCTTTAGGTAGGCGTGAAAGAGGTCAAGCTAAATCCTGACGCACTGGGAGAAGCTAGGCTTAGGGAAGCTAGGGCAGAGCTAGAACTGGCAAAGAGGTTCCTGAGCGATGGCTTATTAAGGAATGCGGCAGGCAAGGCGTTTCAAGCATGGAAGTCGTACTTATCATATCTAGCCATTAAGAATAGGAATCTACTTAGTTTTAGTGGCTATAAGGTCATTGAGCATGACATGAGGGTTCCAGGACCGAGTGAGTGCTCGCCATAATGCCCACTAGCGTGATGATGGAGATAGCAAGCAAATTATCAGTGAGGGATAGAGACGTTGTTAATAAGGTGCCTAACGATAGTACGGCTAGGCAATTAATAAGTGAGCTCATAGTTAGGATTGAGGAGAAGATTCGCTTTATTTCATGAATTAAATCAAAATACCAGGACAGCGGTTATTACCCGTCATAATGCTTATACCGACCTTTATCTCAGCAAGCGGCGATGTTAGCAAAAACAATGTTAGCCATAAACATGGCCCGCAGCTAGCTGTTGACGGACATAGAGTATTATTTATAGACTTTGACTCATAATACACAGCCACCAGGATACTCCTTGACAATATGATCAATGACTATGACTTGCAGACGTTGATGAGAAAGTTAATACTGCAGAAGGAGGGTAAGCCTACGGGGCAAATTAATATTAACGATTACATTAGACCACATAAGATACCGGGTATGCTAAGTAGTAGGATTTAGAAATTTAAAGAATGGTAAGGGACATCTAAGAGAATAATGAAAATCATCCTTAATTCGCTTTCCCTTGTTTTCTAAACCGTTTGCCCTTACATCTTCATTCCGATAGTCGAGTATGGGAACCTCCACCTCGCACATAATTCATGGGTGACTATCGAGACTAACGGCATGGGTCTCCCATCTACGAAAGGCCCACGAGGCTTAGGGCATAGCCCACATCGCCCGCAGGTCTTTGAAGAATAAAACAAATCCAAAGCCTTAAACTTTACATTCTATCATTAATTATGGAACCGTTTCTCAAGTCCAACAAGCATAAAAGCGTCCTTGTCAAAGCGTAGCAAAAGATAGTGCTTACCATTATTCTTTATAATAGGTATGGTATTATGATGATCATAGCGCTATCTTAGCGTGATTAATCATTACTAAATTTTGCGTAGTGCGTCAATCATGCAATTATTTTAATTATTTCCAATGAATAGTAAAATTTATTAAGTTATTTAATTAATTTATGATTGAATGATAATTAACATTAAATTCTACATGGTAGATGGTAGAGATAATAGCTATCTTATGATAATTAAGAATACTATTGATGAAGTAACCAATAGGTTAAGACTTGGTAAGAATGTTATTCGCTTCATATCAGTCAAGATTAATCGGGAATACCTAGATATAATTCTTAGTATGCTCCTAGGCGGCGAAGGACCTAGTGAATTCATACCGATTGTTAACGAATTGAAGGAGAGCAGCATTTTCGATTTGCCAGCCCTTATTATTAATGGTAAGAAGGTATTTGAAG
>JAGDXB010000002.1 GCA_023256215.1 Vulcanisaeta sp.
TAGCGTCTAAGGCTGGTGGTTCTCTGAAGACCGTGACCCTCGAACTTGGCGGTAGCGACCCATTAATAATACTTGATGATGCCGACCCAGACTACGCAGCTAGACTAGCCGTTTTTGCAGCCTTCTTCCACCAGGGCCAGATATGTACGGCTGCCAAGAGGATAATTGTGCATAGGGGTATTGCGGATAAGTTCATCCAAAAGTTCGTGGAGTACACGAGAATGCTCAAGATCGGCGATCCCAGGGCTGATAAGAATGTGGATCAGGGACCATTAATTAATCATAACCAGGTTGAGACGATGCAGGGATTCCTAAAGGATGCCCTAGACCGTGGCGCTAAGGTATTGGTTGGTGGGGATGTTAAGGGCAATTACTTCACACCAACCATACTCACAAATGTTGATTTAAGCATGAGGGTTATGAGGGAGGAGGTTTTCGGTCCAATAAGGCCTGTGGTTATTGTTGATGATGATCAGCAGGCTATCGAGATCGCTAATAGCACTGATTACGGACTTAGCGGTGCCGTTATTACAAGGGACATAAACAGGGCTTTGAACATTGCGGAAAATGTGGAGTCGGGCATGTTCCACATAAATGATGTGACATTCCTTGAGGAGAGCCATGTACCTTTCGGAGGCATTAAGGCTTCGGGTATGGGTAGGGAGGGTGGTGAGTACTCATTCCATGAGAACACATACGATAGGTGGTTAACGATAACCCTACGTACGAGGAGGTTCCCAATACCATCAGCCCTAAAATCATGACACTGCAACTTAATAATTACCTAAAATTAAGAATCACCTTATTATACCCACATACCTTAACAACCTCTCGGCCTTACCCTCGGTTAAACCCCTAGTACCTAGTATTGTGTACCAATTCCTCATCTGTGGTGCCACCTGCAATGCCTTAATTATCTCATCCCTCGTTAGACCAAGATCATCAGCAGTAACGGGCGCACCAACCTTCTCCAGCAAATCCCTCACTAACCTCCAATCTCTATTTTGAATGTACGCACTGATTATTGTACCTAAACCAACCTGCTCACCGTGTATTCCCTTGCCAGCCACGTTTTCTATGGCAAATGCTATCAAGTGCTCACTACCTGCGGCAACCCTCGTTGTGTTGGCAAGCTCCATTAAGTAACCATCAAGGACTTCCGCATAGAATAGTGTTTCAATGCCTATGTAGTCCTGCTTAGCTATATTATTCATCCTCTTAATCAGCAGGTCAATGACGTGATTAGCCAACTGCGCTGCGAAGTCCAGGTATGGCTCATCACCAAGCCAGTAGGCCAACCACCAATCATATAGCGCGGTGTACTTGGCTATCATATCCCCAAAGCCGGCGGCTACGTACCTATGGGGTTCATTCATCAATACCGTGTAATCACCTATTATTATGTTGGGTGCCATGGTCTTTATTGCCTGTGATTTACCATCCTTCCACAGCACACTGAATGGTGTTGCTATGGCATCGCTCGATAATGTTGTTGGTATTACTGCCACGCTTATTCGTAGATTTGCCCCAACGTACTTCGCCAAATCTATTATTGAGCCACCACCCACGCCAATAATTCCATTAAAACCACCCTTCCTAACGTAGTCCAAAAGCATGTTCGCATTATCTACCGTGGCACCACCATCGACTATCTTAACATCAATGTTAAAGCCCTCACCGATTAGTTTATTTGAGACATGCTCACCGATCATCTTGAACGTATTAGGTCCCGCTATCAATAAGGAACTCCTTGGGAAATTCAGTTCATTAAATACCTGGGTTACTTCATTTATTGAGCCTAGCCCTACTGCCATGTTTATTGATAGCTTAATAAGTCTCATTTAGCCTCACGGGATAACTCCTTGATTACGTCTTCGAATATCCTAATGCCCTCATCGAGATGCCTCTTAGTAAGTACCAACGGTGCCATGAACCTCATGACATTGCCAAAGTGACCGCACGTATGCATCAACACACCCCTCTCGAACAACCTCCTCCTAACCTCACTTGCTAGCTCGGTCCCTGGCTCCTTAGTTGATTTATTCTTGACGAGTTCAACACCTATCATGAAGCCGATACCCCTTACATCGCCAATTATTGGGTATCTCTCGGCTATGTCCTCAAAGGCCTCCCTGGCGTAGTTACCCAATTGCACAGTCCTATCAAGTAGGTTCCTAGACTGTATATACTCGATGGCGGCGGCCCCGGCGGCCAGGGCCAGTGGGTTTGCCCTATATGTGCCGAAGTGGAATGTATCGTCCGGAAGCTTTTCGTCGTACTCAGCCCTATAGGCGACCACTGATGTGGGTATACCACCGCCTATAGCCTTTGATATGCACATTATGTCCGGCGTAACACCAAAGTGCTCCACAGCCCACCACTTACCGGTCCTACCAACACCGGTCTGGACCTCGTCGGCTATGAGGAGTATGCCATGCTTATCAGCAATCTCCCTAAGTCCCCTAAGGAAGTTCCTTGGCGGTACTATGTAACCACCCTCGCCCTGTATTGGCTCAACAATTATAGCACCAACCTCACCAACACCGGTGTAGGGATCACTTAATAGGTGGTCTATGTAGCTCAGGACAGCATTACCGCAGTCCTCAGCGTCCTTAGCAGGTAATGGACACCTATATGGGTATGGATACGGAACCCTAACAACATTAACAAGCGGAGTACCTGCATATAACTGAAGCTCTGTCTTTGCGGTTGCCATCACAATACCCTGGTGAACGCCGTGGTAAGCACCCTCAAAGGCCAAAATAACAGGCTTCTTCGTAACCCACCTAGCCAAGGCTATCGCAGTCTCACAGGCATCTGCACCCGTTACAGATGTCATAACCTTAGCCTTACCCCTTAAACCTTCAGGTAGGATTGAGTGTAGGTTCCTAAGGAACCTAATCCTAGCCTCACTAGGTACCTCACTCATCCAATGCCAATAACGATCTAACTGCTCCTTAATTGCCTGCACAACGTAGGGATTGTTATGGCCAACATTCATCACGGCAATACCAGCAACCCAATCAATGTAGTAGTTACCATCAACATCCCTAATAGTCGCACCCCTAGCTGCGTCAATAGCGAACCTAAAGGCCTTGGGATATATCAAGGACTTTGTCTCAAGCTCACGCTGAGCATTCAACAACTCCAGAGACTTAGGTCCTGGCGGCTTAACAACAATTTTAGGCGCCTCCGAAAAACTCATACTTTCTAACTCCTCCTCAACTGTCATAAGAGCCATTTAATATAACATTATTTAAATTTTGCTAATTTAAGTCACTTCCCTGGTAATATTTAAAAATAATTTATATATAGGATCTATAATGACGTATTCTAATGAGGGAATTAGAAAAACCCAGCTTAGGAGGGGTGCTGTGGCCTTTTGGCATGCTGTCTTTCAATCCTTCTCCTTCGTTGCCCCTGCAGGTGATGTGGCAATACTGCTGCTTGGCACGGCGGCGTTTGCCCTTGGCGCCACGCCATTGGCGGTGTTACTTGCCTGGATAATCTACGGTCTCTGGCTGGTGGTTCCTTACGAGTTCTCAAAGTACATAGTCAATGCCGGTAGTTACTACGCATACTCGGCTAGGGCTCACGGAGCCCTTGGCGTTATGGCGCTTTGGTATTGGATGCTTGAGAATCTCACAGGACCTGCATTTGGCATTCTTGGCTTGGCCGGCTTTCTATATTTAATAAGTCCGGTGCTTTCTGGAATACCGTATTTATGGATAGTCTTTGCATTGATTATATGGGGTTTTGGATTTATTCTGTCATATTTAGGCATAAGACCTTCTCTTGAGTATGTAATGTACACGGGCTTTGCTGAGGCTATGTTTCTATTCATAAGTGCATTAATAATAATAGTAATGCTCGGTCCTAAAAATACCTGGGTAGTGTGGACACCACAACCTGTTAAGTGGGATTGGGCTCCGGTATTCTTCGGTACTATTTTCTCAATACTGGACTTCACAGGATTAGGTACGGCAACTACCGTGTCCGAGGAGGTCAGCGACCCGAGGAAAATAATTAGGTGGGCGGTGGTGACTGCGTGGATCCTCTCGGGCGTAGCACTCATAGTACCTGCCTACGCATTAACCGTTGGTTGGGGAGTATCCCAAATGAGCACTTACGCCACCTCACCTGACCCGGGACTTATTGTTTACTATAAGTACCTTGGCTTAGCAGGTTGGGCTTTACTCGTGGCCTTCACAATAAATAGCTACTTCTCCTACATGACGGCTAAGTACAACGCAGTGAGTAGGATTTGGTTTAGCTCGGCTAGGGATGGCCTTTGGTTCAAGAGGTTGGGTATGGACCAAGTGCATCCGAGGCATAGGACTCCGTATAAAGCTCTGCTTTGGTTCGCATCTTTGATATTGATTATTAATATTATTGCTGGCTTAATAATGGGTCCTACGAATGCTGGTGTTTGGCTTCTCACATTTGCTGGTTTGGGTATCATTGCCGTGCATATAGTGGCTAATTCGGCATTAACTATTTACTCATATAGGCAGGGAATGCTTAGGAGGGAGTGGTTGAAGCACGGCTTAGTGCCTACTGTTGCATCGGCACTTGGCGCTGTCGTCTTTTTCTACAGTGTCTATCCATTGCCGCAATACCCCTACAACGTGGCCGTTATAGCGAGCTTCATATGGCTGGTGATTGGGGCGATCCTCGCAGTATATTATTGGAAGAGGCATCCGGAGATTTTGGCTAGTGCTGGCTTATCGTACGAGTGATGCGTTTATTCATTAATAATGTTTAAAAATGTAGATTGCCAGTGGTGCGTAATGAGTATTGAGGATGTAAGTAAGGAAGGTACTTGGTTCATTGAGTATAACACGCCATTTAGTTACCATGTCAGGGGTATCAAGAGGGTCTTATACAGTGGAGTCACTAAGTATCAGAGGATTGCTGTTGTGGAGTTTGAGGATATTGGTAGGGCCTTAATACTGGATGGTAAGACGCAGAGTACACTTTATGATGAGTTCATATACCACGAGTCACTTGTCCATCCTGCAATGATTACTCACCCAAATCCGAGGAAGGTCTTGATACTTGGTGGTGGTGAGGGTGCCACGGCTAGGGAGGTCCTTAGGCATAAAACCGTTAGTGAGGTTACGATGGTGGATATCGATGATGAGGTCATAAAGGTGTCGAAGGAGTACCTACCTGAAATGAGTCAGGGTGCCTTTGATGATCCGAGGCTCAAGCTCGTAATTGGTGATGGTAGAAAATTCATTGAGGAGAGTAGGGATAAGTATGATGTAATAATCCTTGATCTAACGGACCCACTTGAGGGTGGCCCATCGTACCTACTCTACACTGTGGAGTTTTATACAGCGATTAAGAATAGGCTTAATGATGATGGTATAATCGTGACACAGGCAACATCTACATTCTATGCGCTGAGGACCTTCGCCACGATACATAGAACCATAGCAGCAGTATTTCCCATAGCGAGAGCCTATCACGTCTACGTACCGTCATTCGACAGCACCTGGGGTTTCGTAATTGGTTCCTTAACACACGACCCAATAACCTTAACCCCTGAGGAGGTTGATTCAAGAATAAGAAGTAGGATTAATGGCGAGCTCAGGTTCTATGAGGGCGCAATGCATAGAGTGATATTCACCTTACCAAGACACATAAGGGCCGTTCTTGAGGACAAAACAATAAAGCCAGCTACCGATAATAATCCAACCTTCTTACCTGCCTAAGGTCTTTATTAAAATGAATTAAAAGTTAGAACAAATGTTTTATTGTTAATGTACTATTATCAATATGATTCTCTAAATTTATATATTTAAATGATTCTATTTTTCTGTATTTCGAATAATCATAGAACATTTTTAAAGTAATAAATAAAAATCTGCACTTTATACTATGAATCACTATGGGTATTGTGGATTTAATAAATAATATCAAGAATGAGTACACACTTAAGACTAGGAAGTCTCAGCAACTCTATAATGAGCTAATCAACTATACGCCGTACGGTGTCCATAGCAATTGGCGTATTTGGGATCCATACCCACTATTCATGAGTAGGGCTAAGGGTTCGCACATTTGGGATGTTGATGGTAATGAGTATGTAGACTTTTGCATGGCATTTGGTGCCTTAGCGACAGGCCATGCACACCCTGTGCTTATTGATGAAATAACTTCATTCATAGGTAACGGGACCGTTTATGGTTTCGAAACGGAATACAGCGTTAAATTGTCTAAGGTATTGACTGATAGGTTTAGTATGGACATGGTCAGATTTTCGAATACTGGCGGTGAAGCTACGGAGCTAGCCGTTAGATTAGCAAGGGCATATACTAGTCGTAAGTACATACTTAAGTTTGAGGGTCATTATCACGGTTCTAGGGATACACTACTTGTCGGCCTTAAGCCAATACCTGCCAAGGCCGGTCACCCTAAGGAACCAAGGTCTGCCCCAGCCAGCTGGGGTTTGCCGGAGGATATCTATAGGACGGTATTGGTGGCTCAGTGGAATGATGAGGAGAGTGTTGAGAGGGTTTTTAGTAAGTACGGTGATGAGATTGCTGGTGTTATTTTAGAGCCCATAGCGATGAACATGGGCTTTATACCACCAAAGAAGGGCTTCCTAGATTTTCTCAGGAAGATAACCAATGAATACGGCTCTGTCCTAATATTTGATGAGGTTAAGACGTCAGGTAAATTCTACGGTGGTGCTGAGGAGTACTTCGGTGTTAAGCCTGACATTAAGGTCGTTTCAAAGGCGATCGGTGGTGGGTTCCCATTCTCAGCTGTGCTGGGTAAGAGAGACATAATGGAGTTAATAGGCCCCAATAGGGTCGCCCATGGGGGAACATTTAATTCAAACCCATTATCTGTGTATGCAACATATGTGACACTCACAAAGATACTTACGAGGGATTCCATGGCTAAGGCGGCAGTGCTCAGTGAAGAGATAGCTAAGGCTGCCAGTGATATTCTAAAGGATAATAAGGTCCCCGCCTATGTATCATATGCCGGTTTGAGTGGCGGTGTTTATTTAACGCGTAAGGATGTGGAGTTACGTAATTGGAGGGATTTTGTTAATTATGTCAATCTCGATGCTATGTACGTCTACTTAACAAGCATGGTCACGAAAGGCGTAATACCGCAGTGCATGGCACCTGATGAGCAATGGACGGTCTCCGTCCAGCATACCAAGGATGATGTTGATAAATTGATCGAGGGTCTGAAGCATGTTGTTAGTTTACTTAAGCAGGTTGGCGTTGGTGAGGTATTTAAAATCGAGGAGGCATTTTAAGTCTGTTTAGCTATTTGCTTTGCTTTTATTGACATTGCTTGGTATGTTATGTTTGCGGCCAGTAGGCTTGTTACGCCAGTTGGGTCCAGTGGTGGTGATACCTCAACAACGTCAAAACCAACAAGCTCGAAATTAATGTTGG
>JAGDXB010000036.1:0-4792 GCA_023256215.1 Vulcanisaeta sp.
CTAATGGGTGGGTGCCTGGGTGTGGTTGGGGTTAGTTTTTCTTTTGAGGTTGTTGAGATTGCAAGGTGTAAGTTAATATCCTTTGAGTAGTCTAGGCTTAGGTGTGTGATTAAGGAGGTAGTCTAAAGGGTTTTGGGTTGTGATTTCGAATTGTACGAGCGCAGGAAACACTTTGCTACTTGGATGATCTCATAGGGTGTACTGGAGTCAGTAGTAAACACGCTTTAAGGTAGGGCTTTACCCAGTGAGTTTAGAGTATTGATTCAACATTACTGGGGATCCTAGGCACGAGGAACATTGTGAAACATAGGAGTTAGTGTCATGTTTATTTATTTAGCACCCTAAATTAAGGTTCGTAAAAAATGATGATCATTTTGATATTAATAGTGTTAAATGCTGGACCTGGTTTGCAATATGTGTTCTATCTCCTCTAGGTATTTGTTCCTCAGTTCGTTGTATCTCGTGGTTTCGATTCTCTTCATCAGCACCATCTAACTTTTATCAAACCCACAGCATATGGTGGGTCTGGTAATCCATAGAACTTTCTATAAACAACAATATACGAAATCAACACACCCTCATCCTTAACCTCAACCCAATCCGTTGTTTGCACGTGGCATCTATCACAAAACATGCGAGGAGGAATTAAAACCCTTTTACAGGACAGGCATCTAACCCGTAGGTCGTGGGTTCAAATCTCACCAAGCCTATTAAATTAATGATCAATTCCTAACGCAATGTATTGTATCCTGCATATAGGCATGTATTGTGTGATTACTATGTATAGGTGTGATATAGCCTAGTCAAATGCTCTGGAGTCTCATTTGGTAATGAGTCTCGGAGAGATTGAACTTTGGGTTACTGAACAGGAAGAATTCAAGGGTCATGGTGATCATAAGGCTTGAGAAGACCCCGTAGTAATGGGGTTTATTCCAAGGTCCCCACTATATATTCTCATGGCAGAATTAACGAGACTGAGGAATTAATTAAAGTCATGGAAGGGAGTTAAAGGCGAGAGGCAGATTAGAACTGGTCGTATCGGTACCGGGCGAAGAACTTTAGGCTAGGGCGTCCTATTGAGAACTGTTCTCAGGGAATTACGTCGAATGGACTATTTTATTCATTATCACATGGTTCTTCGATAATTGGGCATTCTACGCATGGGCAAGTTTAAGTTATACCTTAATTCCTCAGCACTTCCCTAAGGAGCTTGCTGAGGAGGTATTTTCATTATCAGCGTCACGTTAATAGGTTAAATATAAATAGATATTAAAATAAGATAAATAACTTATATATATTTAGTATGAAGCAACATTTATTAATTTTATAGTATATTATAACCTAATGAATGAAAAGGAATTTCTTGAGTGGTTGGATAAGAAACGTGAAGAACATCTTAGGAGGTTAAGTCCATCAATACCTCTTAAGCCCATATATCCCCTTGGTGTTATGCCAATTCATAAGTATTTAACAGCTAGGGCAGTTGAAAATCCCAGCAAGATCGCACTTATTTATTATGGCACTAAAATAACTTACAGTGAGTTAAATGCTATGGCTAATAAGTTCGCGAATTATCTTATTGAATCGCTTAGGGTTGGTAAGGGGGATCGTGTTGGTATTGTCCTTCCCAATTGCCCTGACTTTTACATAACGTATTACGGAATACTGAAGGCTGGTGGTGTGGCGCCACTGTATAGTGTGATGTATAGGGAGATGGAGTTTAGGTACTTGATAAAGGTATCGAAGCCAAGGGCTATTGTGGTTGCTGATAACCTCATGCCTATCATTAAGAAGGTCGTTAATGAGGTAGACCCAAGCATAAAATTAATATGCGCAAGTGATCTTGACTTCCTCCCATCAAATCCTGAAATTCCGATTCACGAATCAATGAGAAGAAGTAAGGATTGTGATAATGAAACTGATTTAGTCACTATTTTACGTTCCAATGAGTATTCAGATGAGGAGCCTATGGTCAATCACCCTGAGGTTGATGTTAGTATTAATGACCCAGCCGTAATGTTATTTACGTCTGGTACCACTGGTTTGCCTAAGGCCGTGGTTCATAGGCACTTTGGCATACTTTATAAACAAGTTGCGGCATTTACTTATGGCCCTTACGATTACTTAATACCTAGAGGTAGGGAGTTCGATTATCGTAAGTTCCTTAATGAAATCGCTGAGAATGAGGTTAGGTTCGTGATATTACCAATATATTGGGTTGCAAGTAAGGACTTCGGCCTAGATTCTATGCCTGTTATTGGATATACGGCAGTTCCATTAGCTCGCTACGATCCAAAGGCCGTATTACTTGCTATTCATAAGTATAAAGTCACATCTACATACATGACGTTTGATATGTATCTTGACCTGCTAAACAATCCGTTAGTAAATGAGATTGATAGGTCAAGCCTGAGGTTTGCTGCTGGTTCTTCATTCATAACGCGATTAAATAGGGATCTTCGTAGAAAATTCCATTCATTATTCCCAAATGCAATACTTTATGAGGCTGGTTATGGAATGACCGAGACACATACCTACGATATAATAAACCTGGGTATGCAGGTTGAGGACCTCGACTTAAGTCTTAGAGAGAGATACGGCTCGCTTGCCGTTGGTCCAACAGTTCCCGGGACCTACGTTAAGATACTTGACCTAGAAACTGGCGAATTAATGCCTCCAGGCAAGCCTGGCATTATTTGGATAAAAACGCCGTCGTTAGTTGAGGGATATTTGGAGAAACCTGAGGAGACCGCCAGGGATTTTAAGAATGGTTGGTTTAATACTGGGGATTATGGGTTGGTCGATGAGAACGGTTATTTACACTTCATACAGAGGATTAAGGAAATGATAAAGGTATCGGGTGTATCAGTATCTCCTGCGTTGATTGAGGAAGAGTTGAAAGAATTAGCACCGGAGATTAAGGAAGTTGCCGTTATAGGAATTAAGGACCCAGAGACTGGTGAAGCGCCAATAGCTTTCGTTGTACTTAAGGATGAGTTTAAGGGCAAGGTAACGGAGAAGGAAATATTAGATAGGTGCAGAGGCAAAATGGCGAGACATTACATCCCTAAAAGAATAATGCTCATGGATCAACTTCCTAAGACACCCTCTGGTAAAATAGCTAAGGAAGAGCTTAAGAAGATCCTGGAAGGATCAACGAAGTGATTTAATATGGGCAATGATGGTTTATACTTTGAAGACCTGGAATTAAACCAGGTATTTGAATCGCAGCCAATTGAGATAACCCCCGTGGAAGTCGATATTTTCAACATAATGACGTATCATGCAGATAGGGTGGATAATTCAAGGAATATACATATGAATCCCGAATTTGCTAGGGCATTGGGCTTTAGGGATAGGGTTGTTCCCGGATTATTCATATTAACCTTAATTAATAAAGCCTTTATACTGTTAGGACTTTATAAAAAGGCAACTGTATTGCTTGGTTTAAATAACGTCTTATTTAGGAGACCTGTATATCCTAACGATAAAATAAGAGTTAGGTTTACGGTTGCGGATAAGAGAAGAGTTGAGAAGTGGAAAGATAGGGGCGTCGTAATATATCACGTGGAAATGATTAACCAGGAAAATGAGGTGGTGTGCACAGCCGATGTTTCATATCAATACCTAACGAGAGAAAGATAATTTTTAGTTAACTAGTTGAGGGTAAGACCGGGCCAGTTAGTGTAAATGTATGCAATGTATATGACGTGAGGTATTATAATGCGAATAGGAGCGATACCATTTACAATATCATTAACAATTACAATCATATTAAACGAAGGGATTTAATGATCACGGTATACTACAAGTTTAACGCAAACCCTTAGCAAGAACGGTAATATTCTCGTTAAAACAACTAATTATTCCTACCACCTTATCCTAGTCAACAGAAACAATGAGCAACGCAAGTGGTGAGTTTTTACCTTTCATCCTTACCATATTCCTTGCATCCTCCTCATGGCGGCTATCACAACTATAAGGATTAGGATCACAGAACCAGTAAGTTCTAGTGCCGCTTCCTCAAGGTCTTAGTGAGGGGGTAGAATATGCCTGAATCGTAAAGCATGCCAAGAGTCGGTGATACCTTGCACAACGCGAGGAACAATATGGCGATTACGAGAATCATAGTAACCACATAAATAAGCAAACCAGGTATATCCCTGACATACCTAGTAATACCGTCACTCAATCATTAAGTAAAACCCTAGCCCTCCTAATAAGCCCTTCACCTCTAACTCAAGGGCGGGAGTTACAAGGTAGGTAGTCATCATAATA
This sequence comes from Vulcanisaeta sp., assembly GCA_023256215.1. Lineage (GTDB taxonomy): Archaea > Thermoproteota > Thermoprotei > Thermoproteales > Thermocladiaceae > Vulcanisaeta. Next base: position 4,279 of record JAGDXB010000036.1, read on the forward strand.
GGCATTACCTATGGTGTATAGCCCTTTTGCTGCAAAAGATAAATAATGGAGACAGTATGCACTTACTGTGGATTGGATAATCGCACTCGCCAGCAGCATTGCTGGTAGTTTGGTTGGTGGTTTCCTGGGCTATGCCCTCGGCATTAATTCCAGGCCTAGGTTTAGGTTGTTGGGTATTACTGGTAATAGGGTTGGTTCGATAAACTCATTCAAACAAGTTGGTCAGTACTCCCTCCAGTGTGGTGTTAGGTTTAGGGTTAGTTATCGGTTTATTGGTGAGAGGTTCATCGCCAAGAACGCCAGGGGTTGGGTGGCCATAATTGATGATCACGGTAATGAGGTTCATGCAATGCATAATCCATGGGCGATAGACGGTAATCCATTGAGTATGGACCTCGTTGGTGAGGAATCACTCATACTCCTCCAAATAGTACCACCACCCAGCAGTGCCAGTCAGGTTAATGCAATCCTAGTATTCCCAAACACCGGCCCAACACTCACCAACTGGAACTAG
>JAGDXB010000036.1:4802-20200 GCA_023256215.1 Vulcanisaeta sp.
AGAACAGCTACAACTGCTTCACGTATGGTAACCTCAACATACAGAGCCTTCCCCAAAACATAGCCCAGCTATGCAGTGGTAGGCTTAATGGTGATTACATACTTAAGTTTGTGGTTGCCGCCGAGAATACCCACGGCATAGAATGCAGTATTAAGCTGGGCGACCTAATTAGGGCATGCATTGAGTCATTTAACAACAACTCAAGGCCCGTACAAGTTAATTGTTGATTACCCGACTCAAAAAATACGGCATGGCCACCCCACATGGGAATGCGTGATTAAATTATTCCGCCGATTTTAAAGGGAAGGAAGCAAGCTAACACAACCAATATACGCCGCGGTAATAAGCATGGAGTGCGAGGGCGATTACTACGTAGAGATTTTAGACAAAGACGTGAAGCTCATAAAACAGGTAAGAGCGCTGAGTAGTGACTTGACAAAGTCTAGGTACAGGGTCACTACGTCTTGATGAGCAACGAGCCCAGGATAGTCAAGGTAAGGTATGTATGCGGTGATGAAACAAACGAACGAGAAGTAATGCTGAGCAAGACAATGAGGTACGTGGTTGAGTTGATTAAGTAATACCCCTGACCCCAACCACTTCCAATACTCCTCCAAAATCAACCTATTCTATCAATTCCGCGGCAAAAACCTGGATACCAAATACTCCCAATATTCTATTGAAATCAACGTATAAGCCCGAAGCCCTCATTATCACTTAAATTGAAGTAGAAGCTTTCAATATTCTTAATTGTGACTAAGTGACCTACCACTTGATAATCATAGTTAATTATTACACGCTAGGCCTTGACCAAATAACACTCGAACACGCATTTTTAAGCCATGGATGTAGCGTCTTGATTATGATGCCCCCATCATTTTTGCCACGTCATATATGACCGTAGGCTTCCAATAGATCGAGTTGCGTTCTCTCAATATACCAACTATCCACACTATTAGGAATGCCAGCCCGACCAGGTAGTCCAGTGCTGTTATTACTATGTGCATTGGCGGCATTAAAAATGTCATTAGTGATAGTACCCCGAGTACCACATCGACGCCAATAATGACAAGACCAAAGGCAATACTCAGGTAAGACCAATGCTTAACATAATTCGAATTGGGCTTAACCACTATGCCAATTATCCCACCAACAAGCGGTATGATCCAGGCTATTAAGCCCCATGTGCGTTCATCCTCACTCAGCTGAGACGCATGAATAACAAGAAAAGACCCTTTTATAAATGCTCCCGATATCATTATTACCCACATACAAAATAACCCTTGCACTTAGCAAAGAATAAACCATTACCTTAAGGCATTAAACCCAACCCTCACTCATTGCCTGACCATACCATTTATACTTAGTAAAAATAATGATTAATCAATAATTAAAGATATATAGAATTACCTAGGAGACTCTGTTTTTTAAGGAGTTAGGGTATTAGTGGTTAATGTCAATTGGTGGTGGAATAACCTGCCCAAGGTGTGGCTATGTGAATAGGGAGGGAGAGAGGAAATGCAGTGTTTGCCATTATGATTTTGGCAGAGATGACCAGTTGGTGGAGGAGACTCTGTATAGCCTCCCCTGGGTTCTCGATTTATCTCAAAAATGTAAGTTTAGCATGAATTTTATAGGGACGGGTGGTAGGCTTGTCATAACTAATGATAGGCTCATATTCTGGGGACTCAAGACATATAGTGCATTAGGTCTTCTAACGAATAATTCACTCCCCCTTCTTGAATTCCTGAATGATTCAAGGAGGATAAGGCTCTTTGCCGATCGTAGTGCTGGTCTGAGGAACGGTACATACAGTGGTAGGTTATTCGCCCCGGAGGATGCGGAGGTGAATAAGTCGTTGAGGGAGGTGGCGCCGGGTCTCGGTGCGGATGCGAAGTGTGTGGATGCGGTTTATTACTCTGATGTGGGTGTTGTGGAACTATACGATGTGGCAATTCCAAAGGGTTTTTGGAGGAGTCGTACTGGCGTGTTGATAGGTTTTGATCTACGTAAGGATGAGGGTCATTTCTCCAGCGTTTTAGCGAATTATCGTATTCCCTTCCTTAGCACCCAGGAGCTTGCGGATATGCTAAAGAGAACTCCATTGTCAATTAAGGATTTTAAATTTAATAAAACCAAGTCCTTTTAATCTTTAACTTTACTCATTCGTCTTTATTATAGGTGTTCCATTTACCATCCTGTGTTTTTTACTATATTTTCTATTTTATTCACTAAATCCCTTGGATTTTCTACGTTATTAAATTCCATTTCCACCTTATTATTTTCCATAAATGCAATATCCCCTCTTTCAACTTGAGCCGTGGTTTTGCTCCATGACCCATCCTGAGCCTTATTGACCACGGACTCCGATACCACCCTGACATTCCTCAACATAGGTACAGAGTCAAAAAGGCTTACTTGTCTTATAATTCCATCTTTACCTTGTACAATGGCTCTTTTATTCGTTAATACGTATTTACGCCCGGTTGGAGTTGAGTATACTATACTTCCTCCTTTGCCCTTAATACATAGATAAATACCCAGTATTATTAGGATTATGCCTATGTAATAAACAAGTATTAAAATTACCCCAATGATTATTATTATGATACCCAGGGTCCTATGTGACGGCTTTTTGGACTCAACAACTTCATTAAGACTTAACACTATTTGTTCACCAGGCATTAAATTTAACTCACTCATATAATACCATAATTTTTAATAAAATGGATTATAAAAACCTTACCGAAAGCCAAAAATTCATATTTAGATAGGTTTAATAAGAAGATTCACAAAATAAAAAGGTGATTTATTTTGAGTTGCCAACCATATGTACTGTATTATGGGAGTAACTTCTTCAATAGATTGAGAAAGGTATACGGGATAGGGATGCTTGATAAGCCTCTACTAAAGATATTCGAAAGGTATGGAGAAAAAGCAAACTTCCTAAACAGAGATCAAGCGGCAGAGCTCTTAAATTCCGTAAAAGGGCAGGGCTCTGTTACGGTAAATAACGCCCAAATCATGAAGAACCTGCTTGAAGCCCTTTTCCTTCCAACGGCTCTAATATACTCCTACCTCAAAAAACTTTCCTTTTCTGAAGCCGCAGAAACCGATAGCTTCATTATAATGGAGTTCATGGGATCCCAATCAAGGCCCATGAAGATTACACCCCGTATAGTCTACATGTGGTTCATAATTCCAAAGTCAGAGGAAGGGTGCGAAAGGTCTAAGGATCTTATAAAGAGGATCAGGCAGGATACAGGCACTGCACCCATAAGTCAAGAGGAGTGGGAAGAGTTGAGACCATTAATTGAGAAGTTCTCAAGGGCCCTTCCTGTTTACGGCTCAGGAGAAAACCTATGGGAAAAGATCTAACTAATGCCTTAACATTGATCTTCATTCGTTAATAATGCAAAAGAAATCTTTGTTAAAACGACTGATCAGCAAAAATCGGGAAAGGAATAAGCCTGGTTTATGTTTTGTCAGTTCATGCGTGGTTCTGAAGAATCTTGCCTATAAACGTAAGTATTATCAAAGCCCATCGTATTGGGCTTTACACTCCTCACACCGTTCACATCAGCATCTTATGCCTACCTCATTATCGAACCTATTAATACCAATTATATACGGATCCATGCCTATATACCGTTTCTCCCCATCACTTCATCTTAATTTAAAACTGTAGCAAACCGTATCCATGGTAGGAGTTTCACCTTGCCCACAGTCCTCCACAAAGGGCTGTGAGCTCATGGATGGCAGTCAAGGTCAACGACACGTGCCTCCCACCTATGGAAAGCCCGCTTGAGGTGTTCTTTGGGTTTACATAAACTAATCGGCATGTCATACTCCTTAGCCTACTCAATGGCCCTCTGAATACCCCTAAAACTGGTTTGGAAAAATCCTATGTCTCATCGCTTATCCTTAATGTCAGAAATCATGTTATTAACAATTCTCCTACCCAGTAACTCGTTGAATGGTATGAGCGCCCTAAGCAGTGGGTATGTCCCTGGAGGGTGGCAATTGATGGCTCCTTCATTACGGTTATTTATCATGAAGTGCATTGCAAAGTACGTAATCAAGGCAAAGAGAGCAGAGAAGAGGAAAGGCAAGGAAGAATAATTAACCATGAATTACATATGTAGTTCAGGGAGTCCTTGTATTGATCCTATTACCTACTTAATGCGTGGGAAGGCCTCAATGAGCATCTGTTTCTTTCTCCCATTGATCCTATCCTCCAACCGCCTCGGTATGCCGAATACCTTCCTCAACGGTATGTGGTCGACCCACGCTATATCGAGAACCTTCTTCCTCCATGTCAACGAAGACATAAGTGAGTTATTAAGTTGCTGACGGCTCCCTCAAAATAAGTAATAAAAAGTTAGGATAATCCTGCAGGTGTATGGGTTCTGTGGATGAGTATAGGGCCATCCCCAAGGCATTGCGTGAGCTCATACTAAGCAGTAAGACCCGTGCCATCTTTATTCACACTAATCTCCTACTGCATTGCATGGGAGTCGTACCAGAAGGTTGGAAAGGCGCTCATGAAACTAAACCGCACACGGCTCATCAAGAGGTATGGCCACCTCTACCACTTGACAACCTACACAGCAACCCGGTGGGTGTATTCGGCACTAAGGCGTAGGGTTGGTACGGCAATCGTTGAATTGGGAAAACGCCATGCTCCTCACGGATGCCTCTTTCCCAGCGAGGGAAACACCTGTTTTGCTCGGATGTAACACATGCATTATGCATCAACATTGTATTACAATCGAAACATATGTATGTCGGTGTTCGGGATCATATGTGTAATTCAGTAAATATACAAGCTAGCGCCAGATTTTCTTTTATTCCTGGTTCCCTAGGGTATACCTGTATGGAGGTCGAGAAGGCAATAAATGAGGTCACGGAGATGATTGCGAGGGTTATTGAGCGAAGAGGTGATATAGCTATTGTGCATATGAGTTTTCAACTCGTATTGCAAAGTTGATATGTAGCGAGGACTGTACTGGTTCATTAGGGAGGCGGTGTACCTAGGTCTACCGCTGTCATCTGGGGGGCCATCGATACTATCATGCAAACATCGAATGAGGATGGCTCGGTATGGCTGAAGTTAAAGATTAGGTCATTTATCAAGGCGCGAAAGCAATAGGAAAACATTAGTGAGCCCCCATCAAAAATCAAACATATTTTCCATGTATCCCTACACGTTAAAAATCAACTCTAGTTCTTACCTGAGGGTACCTAAAGACTTGCTCTTCAGGGCAGGGGGAGGGCCAGTGTGTCTCAAGTTTTGTGGTTTTGAGTAGGTAGGTGTGGTATTTACGTATGTGGTTTATGAGGGCTGTGCATTGATTCATTAATTATGGAGTTAGGTGTGTAGTAATTCCTAATGTGGGGCAAGGCTTAGTATTGTTTTGTTGTTGAGTAAGATTTATATTCAATTTCTCTAGACATAAATATAAATGGTTGATAGTTATTTTTCTTCTTTGGTTGATGATTATCTTAATTGTCTTAGTAATTGTAATGGTCTCTATGGCCCTGGCTTGGCTAGGGATAGGTGTTATGAGATCTGTATTAGGAAGTTTGAGAGGTTGGGTGAGTTAGCTGTTTCTGACGGTGGTATAAGTACGTATGAGGCTGATGCCTTTAGGGGCTTCATTAATTACTGCAGATCCTCATTGGGAAAGGTTGAGGACCTTAGGAAGTATTGCATTGAGAGGTATGAGGAGCTAAGTAGGGCACCACAACAATCAAGTAAGGATATGGAGATGCCATCTGCTCAATCAAGCATAGCCGAGGGGCAGTTACCGAGTAGGTTGGTTGATTGCTACCAGTACTGCGTTAAATATCATGGCGATAATCCAACTGCACTCCAGGATTGTAGGTTGATGTGCGATGCTATGTGGAAGCCCAGCATTCAACGTGTTGATATTGAGCGGTTCAGGAATTGCTTCCCAAGCGGCCTACTGGAGCTTAGTGAATTTGAGACTAAGTATAAAAGCATTGGTAAATTCGGCTTTGATGATTGGCAGATTGTTGCTCATATCTCGGGTGTCATCAGTAAGATGATTGAGGAGGGTAAGCGAGGCAAGTGCCCAGACTTGGACGAGGCAATAACTAAGGTAATAACAAGCAAACTAGACGAAATAGGCATAAACAGATACTCAATAAGGAATGCATACCTACACGGAATGAATGACGAAGTTAGGCGATTGGTCGAGAGAGTATTCCCAAACGTGACTGAGATTAGGAGACCCACAACTCCAATAACACTGAAGGAAACACCACAACCATCACTAACACCTCCGCCATCAATGCCACAATCACCAACACCACGTAGGAGGTACTCATTCAAGGGTGGTAGACGTAGGGTCGGTGGTGCTATCGCCGCAATTCTGTTTATCTTGAGCTTATTAATGTGGGGTTATGCTGTTTATGTTCAAATGGTGCTCCCCATGACCATGGCATTCATACTGGCGCTCATAGCATTAGTGCTTAGGCATAAGTGGTATACTGGGCTTTGGTTCTTCATAGTACTAATCAGTACACTAATAATGCTTGGAGCAGGCTTGCCGCGTCCGTCAATCATTCAACCAACGACTCAGTCAGTCATTATTGACTCTAACTGGGTTAGCCAATTCATCAGTATTGTTAATGAGTATAGGGCTGAGGAGGGTGCGCAACCACTCCAGTATTGCCCATGGCTCAGTGAGTTTGCTCAAGTTAGGTTTAACACAATGATCCAGAACCCAGCAATAAGCCACTATGGCTATGACCAGGACTTCGAGGAGTACTTAGGTCAGTACCAGAGCTTCCTAATACCTGGTGAGGAGGCTTTCGGACTAAGTAGTTACTCGCCGAGCCAATTCGTGCAGGACTTAATCAACAACGCACCACTGCACTGGAGGGGTTTGATGAACCCCAACTACACGTACTACGGTTACTACATCGGCAATGGACCGGATTACGTTGTAATCGGGTCGTGCCCAGTCACAGAAATCCCAGGACCAAACATAAACATACCACAGTACTACCAGTCCTACGGTTGTCAATATGAGCTTGAGAACACCACGTGGCTCGTCATTGAGTTGAGTAATTGGTGCAGTGGACCGGTTACGCTCCCATTCACGTACTTCACGGCATATTTAATATCTCCGCAGTACTACATGTACCTCCCAATACAATACGGCAACCTACCGACCACGCAGTCATTCGTAACCCTGAACATAAACATAACGAGTACATCGCCAGTTAGGCTCTTCATATTCACGCCAAGCCAATTCAATGAATTCGGGAACCTGAATATGCAGCAGGCTTGGCAGTTCACGGGACCCGCCTATTACTACGGTGGTGAGTCGACAACATTCGATACAAGCATTAACCTAGAAACCACGCAGCTAACCAGTGGCGGTTACTACCTAGTAATTAGCGATGTACTACCCAACGCACAGCCTGCAGTCATAAACGGTGAGGTTTCGATAACATTCATACCGAGCCCGCCTAACATACCAACCACAGCCACATCAATAAACTTGACCGGCACAACAATACCCACAATACAGCCATTGCCGAACATAACGATACCCACCATAACACCACCAAATATAACAATACCCACGATAAACATCACAATACCAACAATAAACATAACAATACCAAACACATCACAACAAGGCTGATAACCTCGAGTAGCTACTTACTTCAATTATGTCATTATTATAACGGATCGTTAGTAATTTTTATATTTTGGGTTTGTGGTTTTGTCTTTGTGGTTGTTGATTATGGGTTTTATAAGCGTGTTATGGAGTTTCTGGCCCAGTACCTTGGCCTTGCCAATGAGGTTCTTCGTATGGATGTTGTTGATTATCAGGAAACCATCAATGGTGTTAAGGTCCTAGTGTCAATACATAGACTTCGAAACAACGAGGTCATTTACTGCACCGTGAACTTCGACAATGCAATAGGAAGGGCAGAACCAACATGCAGCAAGGACAAGGAATACATAGAGAAAATATATAGGGAAATGTAAACCATAGGTTCCTCAAGCTTACCAAAACAGAGGTAATCTAAAATATTGTATTTAATGTATTGAGAGATAGAAAGATTTAATAAACCTAATAAAATTATTATTTTGATTAATTATGGCTGATGTGAGCATCACAATCAGTCGTGAGAAAGTGGTAATGGCGTTGGAGAGACTTAGGGATGCCTTTGATACGTGGATGGTCATATTCATCGCGGCTGACGTTATCAGCGCATTAACCGGCGCCCTTAACCCATATCCACCAGCCACTGAGGTTTGGTGGGCATAGGCGTAGACAGAATCGCCAAAGGCTCTCCTAAGGTCGTTATTGGCTAAGGAGAGGATGTGTTTAGGCAGACTAACTCCTCCCTTTCATGACAAACCTGGAATCACTGAGTCTCCTAATATAGCTATATATGTTCTTATCAAACAGGATGAGCAATCGGTCCTTATGTGAGTGTTGACTGTTCAAGAATAACATATTTTTGTCTGATTGATGGAAGGTCTTAGATGAAAATTGGTCATAAGAAAGGCTTTAAGACGGGTATAATTGATGATAGGAATCACGGAGGCCTTGGTAATTACGTGTAATTATGGCAAGAAATTCCTAAGGGTTGTTTAATTGTTGGCTTCATGGTGAGATGGGGAATGCGTTATTGCAAATAAGATTTTTAAAATTCTCAATCAATTCCTTATTTAATGAGGGCTGGGCTATACCTGGCTCTTGGACTAATGCTGTTTTTAATTGCAACAACCAGTGCTTATGCTCAGTACCAAGTGCCACCTCCAAGTGAGACTTTTGTTTATTGGAATTACTCCTTGCCTCAGACTGGGTATGTTCTTGTTTATGCAGGTGGTTGTTCGCCAAGCACCATGAATGTTTACGTCTTCACGCCGGGTGAGTACAACGCATGGTACTCGGGTCAGTCGGTCAGTGCTGTTTATGCTGGTACCCTAACGGATGGTGAGCCACTGCCTATTCAGTTGCCCGCGGGTAACTACGTCGTTGTTGGCTACCCCGAACCCAGCAACTGGCAAACATGCTTTTACGCAATAAGTAATTCTGCGTTCGGCATGGGTATAGTGAGCCTGCCTACCCAACCAATCGTGACCAACAGGGTTATGGGGTACTTCAACATAAGTAGCGTCAGTGCGTATAACCCAAACGCGGTTAATTACCACGTACCAGATGATGGAGCAGACATACAGCTGAACGTGATCCTGGTTGTTAACCTAGCCAATGGGCAGACACAGTACTACTGGCTTATTCAATTCTTAACACATAGCCAGAATTATGACTTTCTCGATAATGTTTGGAACTACACAACACACTCAGCGCCGCTAACAACGATAGCTGGCAACGGCGCAGTCGGCAATAGCTCAAGTGGTATATATTATGGGTACCAGTCATCACCCGACACATACAGCCTGCCCTTCGCTGGTTACTTGATTATTGATGTTTCGAGATACATGAACACGGTGGTTGTTGAGTTCGGCTACGCCATAATACAGAGCGGCCCCTACCAGCCGCCCCAAGTCATTTGGTACGATAAGGTGTACATAACCCCATCAGCATCCATCGTTAATGTGTATATTGAGGCATACAGTAACGGGGTGGCAGGCACCGCAAACCCACTGGATGCCGAGCTAGTCTTTGCTGGGTATGCCAATGGCGAACCAACAACGTTCAGTAATACCAACGCTGAGCTGGCATTGGTCTATTGGGATGGTAATGCTTGGTTGCCTTTCCCAAACGTCTATAGTTTTGCGTTGGACACGTTTGAGTCTGCTACTGACCTCCAGGTATCCATGCCCGGCTCCTTTGCACAGGTTAGTGTGGGTAAGCCTAACTTTGGGCTTGTTAATCCACAGCCCCTGATACCCACATTACCAATGACGTTTATTAATGTTGTAACCCCAGTGGGTTCCAGTGCCTTCTATATCACTGAGCCTTACAGAGTTGGTTTTCTACCAATAATCCAGAATGGGTCAAACATTAGATGCGTCTTTAGTGGTTATTACTTAAACAATGATTTTTACAGTAATTCCTCTATAATGATCTATCCAAGCCAGGCGTGGTTCACAACCTACAACATAGCCACTGTTTATCAGAAACAATACTTTATCAATATTAACTCAGTGTTTCCAGTGAGTATCAATGGGACGGAAACAACGAACTTCAACAACTGGGTTAATGCTGGCTCGGTGTTGGGCATCACCGCCAACAACGTCACCATGAGCAACGAGACGTTGTTCGTACCTGCATTCTATAGTGAGACTCTAAGTATCAACTCACCGATTACATTAACCATAAACTGGACACCTTATTACTACGTTGAGGTTACCAGCAACTACCCAATTAACGTCAATGGAGTAACTACAACGAATTACACCAAGTGGATTAGGTCTGGGTCTCAACTAGTAATAACTGCAAAGCCCATCAATGAGTTGGGTGGTTTAATAATCCTAAGGCCAAACGCAACATCACTAGCCCTAACCATAAGTAACCCAACAACCATAACAATAACCTACACACCAAACTACATGAACTTAATTATTGTGATTGCTGCTGTGGTAATTATATCAGTGGCAATCATATTATTTAAGGTGCGTAGGCACTAAATTACGCATGTAATTCCTTTGTTAATGCTTGTATTACTTTAGGCTTCTTAGATTCATTAGAAGTCAGTGATGAGTTAATCCTCCAATGGCGATGAGTGATTAGATGCCATGTGGATGACGCTGGTCACGCAGTGTCATTAATTGCTGTTGTTCTCTCCTGGTTAACTTCTCTAGTCCTCTTTTCGTATAGTCTTGCTGTCTCGACGAATGAGGAATTTAGGCTAACAATGCTGTACCTAATAACCACCGTCTCCTGTTTCCTCAATTTAGTGATGTACGCATAGACATCATTGGTCCTCAGGGGTATTGAGAAGCGCAGGGACCTGAGTAGTATCGTTAATGAGGTACTTAGGCAATTCTTCAACACAGGCAAAGCCACCGCACTGAGGCGGCAAGAGCCAGAGCAGGCGCGAACGCAGTCCTAGGCTTGGGCTTTGGTGCCTAGGGTTTTGGTTAGTTTCAATGAGTCGTTGACTAGGTCTGATCCCAGGCCCATCACTGATTACTCGCTAATTGAGAATGGGCTATCCAGGCTTTGGGGCGTGGCTAGAGAGTTAGGTGCACAATACTAAATAGTTAGAGAAGAATACTAGCTAGCCGGGTCTGGTTATACGCGTCTATTATGAATTTTATATTTTTCTAAAATACTATCGTTTTATTAGAATACTTATTGAATTATTTCTCCGGAAAATAAATATATTAATGTATTTGAGTAGGAATATATGTGTCAAATTTTTGAATATAACGTATTTCTACTTAGTATATTTAATTATAATATTTAATATTATTTTGAAAAGTTATCGAATCTTTATAAAGATTAAAAATAAAAACTAGGGAATATATTTAAAAATAAGAAGAAGTAAGATAATAATGGACTCAATATGGTTCAGTACATACCTCGTAAGCAGATCCTTGATAAACTCTATGAAAAGATTGCGGCGAGGGAACCAATCCTCGGTGCCGGTGCTGGTATTGGCATTATAGCTAAGATGGCGGAGCTCGCTGGTATTGATTTCATTGTTATTTATAACTCAGGTAGGTTTAGGATGGCTGGCTTCGGCTCGTTAGCAGGCTTAATGCCCTATGGAGACGCGCATCAAATACTACTCGAGTTAGCTCAGGAGGTTTTAAGTGTCGTTGATCACACGCCTGTTCTTGCTGGCGTTACTGGCACTCACCCATTCTATCAGGGTTATAGAATGAAGAAGTTCCTCGAGATGCTTAAGGATATGGGGTTCTCTGGTGTTCAGAACTTCCCAACGGTAGGCTTGATAGATAAGAATTCCCTGTTTAGGAGAAACCTAGAGGAGACTGGTATGGGTTATGATAAGGAGGTTGCGGCCATTAGGATGGCTCATGAGCTTGACATGATCACAACACCGTATGTCTTCGACGAAGAGGATACTGTTGAGATGATAAAGGCTGGCGCGGATGTTGTGGTAATACACCTTGGGTTAACTGCTAAGGGTACGATAGGCGCTAGGGCCACGATGTCGTTACAGGATGCAGTAAGGATAACACAGCATTTAGTTGATGTTGCACGTGGTCAGAAATCAGACATAATAACAATAGTTCATGGAGGGCCTGTGGCTGATGTGGATGACTTTAGATACGTTGCTGAGCGTGTCAAGGGTCTCCATGGGTTCTTCGGTGCAACAACATTCGAGAGATTACCTGTTGAGAAGGCAGTGCCTGAGCAGATCAAGGCCTTTAAGTCAATAAAGATGAATCCATACCCGTAATCACCAGTGGTGATTAAAATGAGCATTAAAAAGCCTGTAATTGCCATCCTAGTTACCCTAGATACTAAGGAGGCTGAGGGTTATTTCCTTAAAGAACGAATTAGTGCCTATGGGGGTATTCCATTACTTGTGGATTTATCAATGAGGAAGTACACGCCAAAGCTTGGAAAACCAGATGCAAGTAATGAGGAGGTGGCTCGAACTGCTGGGTATAGTATTGAGGAAGTTAATAATATGGATAGGGCTAAGGCTCAAGAGGCCATGGCTAAAGGAGCCATTAAGGTCCTTAAGGATAGGCTAAGTAGGGGCGAGCTACAGGGGGTTATTGGACTTGGAGGTACAACGGGGCTTTCATTGAATGCCATGATAATGAACGAACTGCCTCTCTATATACCCAAGTACATAGTGACGACAGCGCCCGAGGAAGGTTCTAAGCTGGTATCTGGTTCTGATATAACGCTGTTTTGGTCAATAACTGATATTGCTGGTGGTGAGAGAGTCAACGTAATAGAGGCTGAAGTCCTCAATAGGGTTGCGGCAGCCATCGTTGCAGCATCAAACCCACTATCCTACTCAATAGAGAGGAGACCGATAATATTCGCCACTCAGTTTGGAAATACAACACCGCACATTATTGTCGCTAAGGATTACTTGTCTAAGCAGGGGTATGATGTGGTTGCCTTCCATACTTTAGGGAAGACCGGTGGTTACACTATGGAGAGGTTATTGGAGGCCGGTATGGCTGTTGGCGTTCTTGATGTAACAACGCATGAGTTAGTTGATGAAGTTGCTGGTGGTGTTTTAAGCGCCAGCTTTGGAGACAAGCTTCGATTAGCAACTGCCGGATTGCTAGGTATACCGCAAGTCGTTCTTCCAGGTGCTGTTGACATGATTAATTTCTGGGGACCTGAGACCGTGTCAGAGAAGTTTAGGGAGAGATGTGTGTATGAGCATAGTAGGGGTGTTGTGACGTTGATTAGAGCGACTGGTGATGAGTTATACATGGTTGGTAAATTAATGGCTGAGAGATTGAATAAGTCAAAGGGACCAGTATTGATAATATTCCCATTAAGGGGTTTCAGTATAATAGATAATGATCCCAATGCAAAACCAAGACCGGGAGCCTATTGCCAGAGGATGGTACGTAAGGATGGAGGTTACGTTTTTGAAAGCACTAATAAGCCTTGGTTTGATAGGCAGGCTGATCTACAATTATTAAGGGCATTACTTGAATATTTAGACCTTTCTAAGCCTAATATAGACCTACTAGTTGTGGATTACAATATTAACGATCCAGAGATCGCAACATTCGCTGCTAAGGTAATTGATGAGATGATAAAGGGTAAGTGGAGGAAGGGTTATTATCCATATTTAACTGAGGTTATAGATCCAGATAGGATCGTTAAAGACCCTAAGACCCTATTTAAAGGTGTTTAATGTGACAGAACATAAAGAAGAGTTCAGAGTTATACAAAGAGTGCCCTTTTGGCTTGCCGTTGCATTAACCGTGGTCATATCAATACCATTTGGAGTATTTCTGGGTCCTTTTAATATTGCGCTTTGGTCATCATTTATAGCATGGGCTGAGTACTTCGCATTCGGTGCACATCATAACGCATTAAAATATATTTATACATTATTTCCACTTGGCGCCTTATGGGGCACCATAGCGGCAACACTAATAAATTACTTCGCAATCTATTTACATACAAATTTGGTACTGAACGTCATAGTATGGCTATTCATATGGGTTGCCGTGATGGTTTACATAATGAAATATCACCAAAACTTCACTAAATACTCGCTTGCTTACTTCAACGGTTTAAGCATGTACTTAGCATTCTACTTTGCACATATAGGACCGGGCCTTGGAGGCGGACCATTAATTAATAATCCGTTAGTTAATCCATGGATATTGTGGACCTGGTGTTATTTATCTGCAATTTTAGGTGGCTTTTTAGGGTGGTTAAACATACAATTAACGTTTCCTAAGAAGGTAAGAGTATCATGAATGGTATGCCCAATGATCATAAAATCAAGGTACTTGTTTCGTGGTTTAAGGACGGCATGATTACGAATGCTGACGCATACGTAGTTGTTGATGTACTCAGGTTCTCAACCACAGTAATAACAGCATTAGATATTGGATTTAAGAAAGTATATGCAGTCTCTGAATTAGATAGAGCAATAGCACTCGCAAGGAGTAAGAAGGTGCCATTAGCTGCTGAGGTTGAGGGAGTTAAACCGATTACGGCCGACATGGATAATTCACCAACTGAAGTACTAGAGCTTGGGAAGACGTATGTAAGTAATGGCGTTAATGAACTTGTTATACGGTCAACAGCCGGTGCTTTACTAACCACCGCATTAGCCAGAATGAGTATGAATACCTACATTGGATCAACAATAAACGCCTCAGCACTAGCCACAGAACTGGTTAAGAGGGGATATACTGCAATAAGCATCGTATGCGCAGGATATAAGGCCAAGGAATTTGCGATAGAGGACTTCATAGGCGCTGGCGCCATAGTTCATGGATTGATTGGGGCAGGTAATGATAACGTGGACGTCAATGAAGAGGGCATTGCAGCATACTACCTCTACAAGTCACTCAGCAATACTTTAAGGGAAGTTCTCATTAGGAGCAAGTCTGGAAGCGTGGTATTGAGTACAGGGCATGAAAAAGACATAGATATCGCAAGTAAGGTTAACAGCACAAATACAGTAGCTAAAACCACGGACATGATAGACAACAAAATTATAGTCATAGAAAGACCTTAAGTTAAATAAAATATTACACTAATATTACATAAATATTGTTAATCGAGGCATACTTAAGGGTAAAGTCACAAAGGATGAACTCGAAGGTTTAGAACTTAAATGGGGCGATCCAAAACTTATAGAGAATTTACTTAAGAGGGCTGCGAAGAAGGAGGGATTTATCGGTTATTTACTTTCGCTAGGCCCAAAGAGAGCTGCTGAGGCCATTAATGCCAGAGATCTAGCAG
>JAGDXB010000036.1:20210-20768 GCA_023256215.1 Vulcanisaeta sp.
TCAAGAGGTAAAGATTGGTATGAACTACTCCCTGACGTTGACGTTCTTGAGAGATTTGTTGGTGGGAAAGGATTAGGCTTATGGTATTTACATAAATTTCTAAGATGTGAGAGTAATATTTCACCATTTGATCCTCGTAATCCGCTAATATTTATGGCAGGGCCATTAACAAGTATTCCTGGTATTCCAGGTGCAACTAATACCACAGCCGTATCCATAAATGCTGATACTGGATATACAATAGCTGCGTCGCTCTTACATGGTTACTTCGGACCATATTTAAAGATGTCTGGTTTTGACGGTATAATACTGATTGGAGTATCTAAGGATTCAGTTTACATTTGGATTAATAATGGAGTAGTTGAGATTAGGGATGCATCGAAATTCTGGAGTAAAGATACTCATGAGACAGAGGGGGTATGTCTAAGTTTAAAATAACATATAAAATAAAAATTACTAGTTTTTCACTCTCTTGCGTGCAGCTTGGGAGGTATTATCTTGATGCTGATCTTCAGTTTCTGCTGGCGGTTATGTCTAGGTTGGCGTTTTATTCTCCTT
>JAGDXB010000036.1:20778-21464 GCA_023256215.1 Vulcanisaeta sp.
ATGCCGTCGAGTATTGATGGGTAGTTCATAACGATCTTAGCGAAGAACGATTAATGAGATCTTAAAAAGATCTTAGAGTTTTAGTTTTCCAACGGCCTTTACGCGGATCTTCACCGCATTGCCTGGTAAATATGGCATAGCTATTTCCTCAACTTCGGCGATCTCTATTGTTGAGGGATCGGCGCCCGCCTCGATAACTCGTTTCTTTGCCTCTTCAGAGGCGTCCTGGATAGCCTTATCCCTAGATACCTGCTCATATGAGTATGCCTTCTCCACGGTGGCGCCTACAAGGGCTGTGGCGGCGCCCACGGCATTTGCATACTGGGCATGCTCGGGCCTAATGACTTCCCTGGCGCCCTTTAGTGTCCTGGGCCACATTGCTGAGCCACCGCCGACGAGGATTACGGTCTCCGGCTCAGGCCTTGTCTTAATCCTATCAAGCGCATCCTCAAGCATCTCCACCATCTTTGCGTACGCCCTCTCCACGAGCCAACCCGGTATCTTACTCCTAGCTAATTCTGGATTACACCTTGGATCATCTATCCTCATTACACCCTTAGCCAATGCAATGTCAGTTGCGGTAATTGTATTTCCACCCCACGCAATACCCTCATAGATCAACCTATACCCAATACTAACGGGACCTACCTTAACATCGCCATCCTTAACCTCAACAATACTACTAC
>JAGDXB010000036.1:21474-44350 GCA_023256215.1 Vulcanisaeta sp.
CTAGGCCTATGGCTAATACATCAGTCGCCCTAATATTCGTCCTAACACCACCAATCTCGACCTCAAGCGCCTCCCTGGGATAACCATTGACTAGAGCGCCTATGTTCGTTGTCGTACCACCGGTATCCGCGACTATTGCGTTTGGTATGCCCGTGAGTACGTAGGCGCCCCTTATACTGTTTGATATTGGCGCGACCACGGTGAATATGGGGAATTTAACGATGTACTCGGCAGACGCTGTAGTACCATCATTCTGCGCAAAGAACATCCTAGCATGTTCAAGACCCATCTCGGCCAGTGCATTCCTTAGGGCATTAATTGCGTTTATCATAACCTTTATGGTCGCCGCATTTAGTATTGTCGCATTCTCCCTCTCGAGGAGCCCAATCGAGCTTATCTCATGAGAAAGAACCACTGGGACGTCTGGAATTATTTCCTTAGCAAGGTCTCTCACCTTCGTCTCATGCTCGGGATTCACCACAGACCACACGGATGTCACTGCCACAGCCTCAACCTTCCTATCACGAAATGTCTCCAATGCCCTCCTTATGTTATCCTCATCGAACATTGTTATTGGCTCCCCGGTGTAGTCATGGCCACCTCTAACCATTACCGAGCCAGTGTTTACCGAATCCCTAAGATCGGCTGGCCAATCAAGCATTGGCTCTATTGCCTCGGTTGCAGGCAACCCAATCCTAATCACACCCACCCTCCCTAAGCCCCTACGCTGAACAATCGCATTGATTATATGTGTTGTACCGAACATCACAGCTGTAATGTCATCCTTATTAACGCCGGACCTCTCGATCACAAGCTTCAATGCATTGATTATTCCGCTGGTTACGTCAGGCGTTGTCATGGTCTTCTCGGCATGTATTAAGTTGTTATTCTCATCGAGTATTACAGCGTCGGTGTGGGTACTCCCAACGTCAATACCCACCTTGTACTTGGTCATGGTCTACCCACCTCCTTCATCCTCCTCTCTATTGGGACGTACTCTATATCATAGCCAAAATATTTAGGCCCAACAACCTCGAGACCCTTGGGCGTCCTCCACTTCTCATTGCATGGTATACCAATGACCAAAACCCTAAGTCCATACCTAAGCCTCTCAGTGGTTATTGGCCTACCAGTCTCAATATCAAGCACCGTAATTAGGTCGGGGACGGAGGCTATGATATCGTCATCCCTAATAGCCACCAGGTTCTCATTTTGAAACCTAATGGTTAACCTTGACCCCTTATAATCGTCAAGACCATCAATGACGGCCTCACCACGTGCAAACCCGCCAATGTTAAACCTCTGAACATCAATTATCTTACCCCTGAACAACTCAAAGCCATGCACGAGATCTAACAACGCATCTATTGGATTTTTACCACCGGCCTTGGCCTCCCTCAGCGTCCTACCGATCTCAATAGCCAGGGAGATGCTACCCCTCACTGCAGCTTCCTTATAGGGCTTACCGAAGGTTGGGTATATGGCAATCCATGCTGAGCCACCGTACCTAACAGTAATGACTCTTGCAATCCTCTCGGCCCAATAGTTATCAATAGTATCGAGAATGGCAGCGTTACCTCTCTCGTCGGATATTGCCATGGGTGTTGCCTTGATGCCGTAGAGGTGGAACGTAACCATCTGAAGCTCGGGGAATGCCCTACCCATACCATCAGCATCAATAACGGGCAAGCCCCTCTCAGCACCAACCACCAGGGGTATTGTGGAGTTGACACCACCAGCCTCAATGGGGGAGATAAACTCAACCTTCTTGTTGAAGTACTTCTCAAGTAGATTAAGTGAGAAGAGGGCTTCCTTACCACTCGGTATCTTCTCTACAAGCACTACGGGCGTGCCCATGGCAGCCACCGGAACAATAAACGAATCATTATCAACCTCATCAACACCAACAATCTCCACTCTCTTCCCCCTCTCAAGTTCCTGAAGAACCATTAACTTACCAATATATGGATCACCACCCCCGCCAGTACCCAGGATTGCAGCCCCCACAACGAGATCCTCAACGTCCCGCTTGGAGAGTAAGTAACGGCTCATTTAGCATAACCTGCATATCCATCGCTTTAAAGCATTACTGTAAAATAGATAATCAATATAGCAAATGGTAATGCTTTAAAAATAATAAATACTTACTCTAATGTATGGACAGTCCTACGGGGAGGAAAGGAAGACGCTTTATATTTGATGACTACTCCCTCGAAGAAGTACCAATTACTGAAAGATACGGTCTATATAATTTATTTTTAACATTGAGTGCATCGTTCGGCGCCATTGCGGTTCTATTTGCTGGTGGTGTGCTTGGTGGTGGTCTTAATTTCGTTGGTGCAACAATAGCTGTTCTAACCGGAGGCACGACTGTATTGGCTATAATAGGTGCACTCAGTGGCGCTATTGGTGCTTATTCCGGTTTATCCACGTACGTTGGTTGGAGGTTTCCATTCGGTAGGGCTGGCGGTAAGATCCTGGGATTTGCGTTAATAACAATAACAACGGGCATTGGTTGGTTCGCAGTAGAGAGCTGGTTCTTTGGTGTTGTAATGAATGAAATATTCCCGCACAGTCCATTCTTCTCAGTATGGGCGGCGGCCCTTTGGGGTGGGGCCCTCATGATACTCTCTACGTACATCGGCTATAGGGCATTATCATTCCTCAGTTACTTCATATTGCCACAGCACGTGTGGTTGGTGGCTGTGGGATTATTACTTGCAATTTCATTGCATGGGGGTTGGGGTGCCGTACTCACGGCTACCCCTAAGTCGCACATGACACTTGCGCAGGCAATAACAGATACCGTTGGTCTATATATCGCCGGGTCATTAATAGCTCCCGATATAACCAGATTCGCCAAGAGAGCTAAGGATGCTGTTGCCGCATGGGTACTTCATATGTATGTCTTCTATCCCTTCTTAATCCTGGGCGCCGTGGCAATAGTCCTATTAACGGGTAGCGTGATAATAACTGAAGACATGCTTAGACTAGGTATGGGCGTCGGTGTCTTACTGATAATTGTACTTGGTCAGTGGATAATAAACACCGTGAACCTATACAGTGGTAGTTTAAGTTTTACAAATGCAGTGCCGATGAGAAGAGACTATGCATCAATACTTGTCGGCATAATAGGCACATTACTTGCTGCCTATTGGGGTTATACCGCAGGTGCCTCACTGGCGCCCTTCGAAAGCTTCATATCACTACTAGGCTCCCTGTTACCTGCAGCAGGTGGTTCTGTATTCGCAGAATTCTACATAGTTAGGAGGTATTTCGACAGCATTAAAGACCCCTATCAGAGGTTTAAATTAGAGCCTGGTAAGGAGTACCCAGAAGTTAATCTTGTCGGTATACTATCCTTCGCAGCAGGAGCTATGGCAGGCTTCCTTATCCCAGGGATTGCAGCTATAAACGCAATATTGGTGGCGTTCGTTGCGCACATAATCCTGGCGTACATATTCAAGAAGGCTAATATTAAGTATGAATTCGGTAAGTATGTCTATAGAGGTGGGGTGGTAAAATGAACTTCTATAGATTAAGCCTATACTTCTTCGTGATACAGTTCATATTCTCAATCATCTTACTCGGTGTTTTATTCCTAAATAGTAATGTTTATGCCATGTACCACACAATGGCCGTATCGCTTTTCATGCTCATCACATCGATAATGGGCATTTACTTTGCGTGGAAGGGTCAGGGGAGTCGTGTTGTTGCTGATGCTTGGCTGATAATATCGATAGTCACAGCTTACATCGCGATAGACGTATCCCCATTCTTTAATAGCCCCGTTAAGCCGTTGGAACTATCATTAACAGGCATAGTCACCGCCCTTTGGATAGCAGATCTATACCTAGCATGGAGAAGTAGATTGCCGATATTAAGGCTGTAATCAATCAGTCTGGCATTCCCCGCGTTAAAATCTGCCTTACTTCTCCATGAATCCTCATGATCGTATCCCATTCCTTTTCATCGTAAAACTTCACATTTCCTGCTGTAAAGCCCTTAGCCACCTCCACAATAAACCTGGAAGCCTCGTCGAGACTAATAATATTTGTGACACCGCTCACCGAGCCTGGGACTACAGTCTCCGTAACTGTTGCAATACCAACAGTAGGCGCATGTGTGTAGATCCAGGGCTGCACAATGCTGTTGATGTGGTATACTGGTGTTGAGAATGGTATAATATCCTGCATCGTTATCGGCACTATTATGGGCATCCTACCAGTCACCCACATGTATATGTTTATCAAGTCGTCACTCACCTTCAATATCCAACCATCCTTAATGGTTGGTGTTATTGCAAAGCCAGAACCCTTAACGACAAGGTTAGCCTTCGTCGCATCAACACTGAGGATAGCATCCATTTGCGGGTCAATCTCTCTCCTTAAAAGCTCGAATATACTCACTGGACTACTCATCATTGGTGCTGGCTTATGAGGTGTAATGATGGCGCTCGGGCATATATTAGTCGTTATAATCACATCACCATCAACACCCTCACCACGTGAAGCCATCTCAGCCAGTTTATAAGCCACAGCTAAAGTCACGATGGCGCCATCAGCATCAGACACGAGCCCCTTGATCAACGGTCGCGCACCAACACCACCCAGCCTACCGATTACGCCGAGGGTTGGTGCAGAACCCCCATTAGTTTTACCGTGTGTTCCGTGAATCACTATCTTAATGAAGTCTGTGAATCCCTTCTCACCATTAATACGTTCAACGTAAAAATCAAGATACTTCTCAAGCCCCTTACTAATGAAGAATTTACGTACTTTATCACCACCAACGTTAGGATTATCAAGTAGATCAATAATCTCGATTAAGTGCCTAGTGAATGACACGAGTATTTCTCATTGGGCGGGGTTATAAGTACTACTTAAAGAATTCAGGTAATAAGCACTCTTAACACATGTGCCATTATTATCCTCGGTAACAACACTGGTTTTTGCGCCACCTCCCTAACAATACTCGCCATCCTGATATTATAACCTAGGGAATCGAGTATTACTAAATCGGTTTTACGAAGCTCCACGGCAGCTTTCCTAAAATCATCATCAGTGCCTAAGTATGCCGAGACAGGAACAACAACAACCTCGCCCACTACCCTCGACCACCTACTCTCTTCCAGGCCTACCTGTTCTTTATCATGAACAATAACACCAAGCCTCCTCACACCACTGAGTGAGGACACAACATTCATAATTAGCTTCGATGGCTCAATCATCAACTTCTTAGACTTGAGTTCTGGAAAATCACCCGTGCACAGTAACCCAATTACGTCGACGTTATCCTCAAGCCTGTTTATACACTCCTGCATCCTACTAATGATCTTGTTCCTACTCAATTTAACCTGAACACCGCTTCTCAACCTCGTGACGAGGACGTAATCACCAGGCCTAGGTTCCAGGGACTTAATCTCATTTATGCTAAGTCCATCTAAGGCACCGCACTCAAGAATCCTCGCATCAAAACCAACTATAGGGCGTATCTCATCAACAATATCAGGTCTAGGAGACTCACCAATGGTTATGAAACCCACACTCTTATTAACAGGGTCCATTAAGGCTCCTTCTATAAGCATAAGGATTAAAATATTACATAGTTTATTTAAAAATTTCGTAAACAAAATTTTTAACTGTATCTAAATATTTCTTCTTTTCCTCCCACATAGGCATATGTGAACTATTTTCAAACATTATTAGTCTTGAATTCTTAATATTTCTATGCATTAATTCAGCAACATTGGGTGTTACCTCATCATACTTACCAGTTATTATTAATGTGGGTACCCTTATCCTCCATAATTGATCGGTAACATCCCAATCCTTTATTGTTCCTGTTATCGTAAATTCATTAGGACCATTCATTATGCGATAAGTCTTCCTCTTACTCGCATAGTCAAATGAGATCCTTACTGGTTCTGGTAAATTATCCATTCTAATAACATGTTGTCTGATCCAATATTGAACAGCCTCCACATAATCTGGATGCTCGTAATCTCCCATCTCATCATACCTCTTAATGGCTAACCTATACCTTTCTGGAAGCTCCTCGATTAGTCTTTTCATTTCCTGGAGAGTATACGGAATGCTTGAAAGACCGTTTGATATTATTAATCCAATTAAATTATCCTGGTACTTCAATGCATATGCCAGTGCAAGCATACCGCCATATGAATGACCTAAAAGTACTATCTTATCGTCATTAAATATCTGTTTACGAACTTCCTCTGCCTCCTCAACGCCATAGTCCACAGTATACTTCGAAAGGTCGTTTGGTTCATCAGAACGGCCAGAACCAAATTGATCATAAAATAATACATTAATATTGTAACTACTTAGCTCTGCAAGGGGTATTAAATAATCGTGAGATGCACCGGGACCTCCGTGTAAAACCATCAGATTCAACCTTGAATGCGCTCTGTAGAATTTATAGTATATTCGTAAACCAAGTATATTTAGATAACCCTCCTCAATATCCATAACTTATCTCAACTTATCGTTCTTAATTATTTTAAATAAATTTTTCCTTATCTTTAATTATTACCCTAAAATAATTTCCATTTTTCTATTTCATCCTTAGGTGGTTTCTCATACATGCCAATTCTACTCCATGACCAACCAATCATTTTCTTTAGCTCCACAAGAAATTCCGCATATTTCAATGAGGCTATTATTGGATCAACCACCGGCACACCAACCTCCTTCTCTAGATCCTTAAAGAAGCCGAATAATACTGTGCATCCAAGAATTATAACCTCCGCGCCCTTATCAACAGCATTCTTTGCCGCCCTTATTAACCTCCTCTTTGTTTCCTCAATGTCCTTATGGAAATCCCACACGCCCAATTCAACGGATTCAAACGAAACAAGCTTACTCTCAAAACCATACTTAACCACATTCTGCATCATAAGCGGTATCCACTTTCTCCTACCAACAATGATGCTGAATCTATCCCCCAATGTTGATGCTATATGCATCGCTGACTCAGCAGGCGCTGTAATGACCATGTCACTAATCTCCCTAGCTTCATGAAGACCAGGGTCATAGAAACAACCAATTATTGCTGCATCAGACCCCTTATTTTCATACTCCCTAATTACTCTTAATACGTCCGGTATTACTAGGGCATCGTAACTATAGTACTCAGTATGCCATGGTCCACTCTTTAATGATGCAACTTCAATTATCGTATCAGGGGATTTGTACTGATCAAGAAATTCTTTCATTGGCTTATCAAAGGCATCCGTTCCCACTGGATTTATATATACAATTTTTACCACCATGCCCTAATCACCTAAGTATTTTACCCCTAGTTTCTGGTAATGGTAAGGCTAATAGTGCTGATATCCAGGCTGATACTGCTATTGTTAGTACTATCTCGGTAAATGTTATTCCATGAATCGCAAGTAAAGCGCCTATTACCACTGGAGCTATTGCATTAGCAATTCTCTGTGCACCTGTTACCCAGCCCATTAATATTCCACGTATTGGCGTAGGATACATCTCAGGTTCCCAAGCATCCCAAACGCCCCAAGCACCCAAATTGAAAAAGGATAGAAATACTAAGTAAACAAGGAGATCAGCAAGCGTGGATGCCGAGGCAAATAGGAATGTGAATACGCCGGCTATTATCATGAATGATATTGTTGTTATTCTTCTACCCAACCTGGTTTCGGCTAAATAAGCAGCTACAAAGTATGCTGGGAATTGTGCCAGAGCAGCTGCAATCACGAATTCCAACGTACCTACAAACGTGAGTCCTCTTTGTAGTAATATTGTGGGTAGCCATAGGAAGAGACCCCAATAGGCAAATGAGTAGAATACATTTACGAAAAAGATAAATAATGTATTCTTCAATAAACCACCTCTGAACAGCTCAATTACATTACCTCTCCTCCTTTCTTCAACTTTTAGTTTAGCGTTATCGACATTAAGTTTATTATAGAGATCCTCTCCTAACACGCGTTTTAGTATTTTCTTGGCGTCCATTTCCTTCCCAGCTGCTACTAAGTAATAGGGAGACTCCGGTAAAAGGGAGACAGGAACCAACCATATTAACATCGCTGCCACACTAACTAGTATTACTCCTTGCCAATGTATCCAAGGCTCTAGATAGGCAGCGCCAACGGCCATTAACGTACCTATTGGCCACCCTGAGGCTAAATACACAGTAACTCTACCCCTGGATTTCACAGGCATGAACTCCTCAAGATATGGGAAAGGCTGCCCCATCACTAATACAAGGAATATACCAGCCACAAACCTACTCCAGAAGAACCACCAGTAATCCGTAGGTGGTGCAAACGCTGTGATAATACCAGCTAAGGAGTAACCTATTATACCCCATTGAATAGCCCTTTTCCTACCGTACACGTCAGGTATCCACGTAACTGCGTAAGATCCCAGCAGTGCGCCAAAGAACGGTGCTGATAATAATAAGCCACCAATACCATAACCAACATGAAAATAGCTCATTAAGACACTTAGCAAAAATGAAGGTATCATGAACTCCCAAGCCTCAATCGCAAAGGCAAAGAATAGAACACCACCCACAAACCACTGTATACGACTTGACCTAACATACTCAAATAACTCGCCAACGAGTATTTCTTTTTGAGTGCCTGAACTTCCTGGTGGAGACATACTACTTATATTGATATTTTGAATATTTTTAAGCTATCATATGTATAATATTATTATCATGATCATCATCATGATAATATCAAAGAATATTGAGATAGATTCTTATCATAATTTCGTGAGCGAATACATAACATTAAATAACAAGATATTCTAACTTAATTCATGTTATTGTTTTATTTATTGTTCCATATTTTATTTTTCATATAATATTTTTGCCCCATGCTTTGTACGTGCTTCCAGCAACATAGACTCTATATCCCTTCACGACCTCGCGTCCTTTCAATAGTATTTCATTAATGGTTACCAAGAGATTCTGATAATCCTTATGAAATGCTCTAACTAAAACAGTGTTATTAAGATATTGAGTTATCTCATAGACGTACTCATTATTTAGTAGGAACGGTAAATAATCGTTATAATACTTATCTAGCTTCTTGTTGTCAATATGAAGTATTAGATCTGCATATGGTATATTTAAGTTTTTGAGAATTATCACACCCACAATTCTTAGAATACCCTTGCTCTCAAGTTGTTTTCTACGTAATCTAACAGTTGACATACTAACACCTAGTTTTTTGGCAAGTTCTGCATCACTTATGCGTCCGTTTTCATTCAGTATCTCAAGAATTTTAATATCCGTAAGACTTAACTTATCATGTAACGCATTTACCCATGCTGGAGATTTGGTATTTGCCTTATTTGTTGTTTCCATAACATATTTTTATTAGATATATATTTAAGTTTTTCGTAATGTTTTCATTAATTATAATTGCTAATGTTTATTTATAAGGTAATAATTTATTAAGTTAATATTGCTTTATAATGGTGATGGAATATGACCCTATAACTAAGGAGATCACTAGGAATGCGTTGATTAATATAGCTGATGAGATGTTCTGGACAAGCATCAGGACTGCTAAGAGTTCCATTTTTTATGATACTTACGACTTTTCTGTGGCTTTAACAAACATTGATGGTGAGATATTATCAATAGGTATTGGTGTTCCTGGCTTCATAGGTATAATGGATTTCACGGCTAAGTATACTAAGGAGTATTGTGAGAGGGAGGGTATATCTATGGAGCCTGGCGATGTTTTTGTTGTTAATAATCCCTATGTTTCGGGTACTCATTTAAATGATGTTGGTGTTGTAATGCCTATATATATCAATGAGGAGATGGTTGGAATGGCTGTGGCTAAGGGCCATATTAATGACATTGGTGGCACTAACCCAGGTAGTTGGGGACCCGCGTCCACGGAGATTTATCAAGAGGGATTGATAATACCTCCTGTCAAGCTTTATAGGCGTGGCGAGAGAAATAGGGATGTATTTGATGTAATCAGGTATAACAGTAGAATACCTGATTATGCCATTGGAGACCTCGAGGCACTGGTTGCTGCACTTAGGGTTGGTAATAAGAGAATTCAAGAGCTTGCCAGTAAGTATGGAAAGGAGGTCCTAAAGCAGGCCTTTAATGATATACTTAATGACGGAGAGAAATTAGCACTATCCGGCATTAAGAAATTGCCGAAGGGTGAGTTCTATGCTGAGGATTACCTAGACGATAGCGGAACTAATGAAACACCCATGAAAATACATGCCCGTGTTAAGATAACGGAGGATGAGGTCATAGTCGACTTCAGTGGAAATCCACCTGCCGTTAACGCGCCTATTAATTCGCCTTATCCAGCCACTGTGGCTGCTGCCAGAATTGTGTTTATGGCTTTGGTAGCTCCTCGTGAACCGTATAATGGCGGCATAGCTAGGAGGTTTAAAGTCATAGCCCCTGAAGGAACAATCTTTAACCCGAAATGGCCTGCTCCAACATCAGTTTATTGGGAGACCATGACATATGCAGCTGATTTATTGTGGAAGGCCTTAGCGCCTCACGTGCCCGATAAATTATCCGCTGGACACTTTCTATCTGTGGTTGCCGAGATAATTGCCGGTGTTGATCCGAGGAAGAACGAATACGTGGTTCTCGTGGAACCAAACCCAGGTGGTTGGGGTGGGCATGGTGAGGGAGATGGTGAGAGTGGGCTTGTGGCGTTTGCTGATGGTGAAACATTAGCATCATCTGTTGAGATTCTCGAGCAAAGGTATCCATTAATTGTTGATAGGTACACCCTCAACACGTTAGATGGTGTAGGTCCAGGTAAGTATAGGGGTGGGTTTGGTATCATTAAGGACTATAGATTATTAGCTGATGGATTCATATTCACCACGGGCATAAATAGGGCTAAATTCCCACCGTGGGGTCTTAATGGCGGTTGTAGTGGTACGCTTAATTATATGGCGATCATTAGAGATGGTAAGGAAATAATGAGGGTAAGGAAAATAACGAATTTCCCATTGAGAAAGAACGATGTCGTAAGTATAAGAAGCGCTGGTGGTGGTGGTTATGGTGATCCTTTTGAAAGAGATCCTAACCTTGTTCTTAATGATGTACTTAATGAGTATATTACCATTGAAGACGCGAGGAAGTACTACGGCGTTGTTATTGAGGGTGAGTGGCCTAATTATAGGGTTAATCTTGAGGAAACTGAAAAGATAAGGAGGGAGTTAAAACAGTCAGGGAGGAGGGAGTGTGTATCATTACCGCAGGGTATTAAGGCTTACTACGGTGTTTATAGAGGTGAGTGAGCATGTGGAGGGTAGGTATTGACATAGGCGGTGCCTTCACTGATGCTTATGCCCTTAATGAGGAGACTGGCGAGTTTAGGTGGGTTAAGGTTGAGACAACTCCCGATATTATAAGTGGCGTTATTGAGTCATTAAGGAGATTGAATATAAGTATGAGTAACGTAAGGTTTATGTTCCACGGACAAACTGTGGTCATTAATACAATAATTACGAGGACGGGGGCGCGCGTTGCGTTAATAACAACGAAGGGCTTTAGGGACATACTTGAGCTTCAAAGGTCTAACAGGAGAGACCTCTATAATCTTAAGTATAGAAAGCCTGAACCGTTGGTTCCCAGATGGCTTAGGTTCGAGATTGAGGAAAGGGTTATGTACGATGGTAGTGTCATGGTACCTCTCAATTATAAGGATTTAGACATTACTGTTAATAGAATAAGGAAGGTTGGTAATATTGAGAGTATTGCTATTTCTTATGTAAATTCATATGCTAACCCGAAGCATGAAATAGAGACGGAGGAATACTTAAGGAACATACTAGGAGATATTTTCATAACGAGGTCTAGTTCATTAACAAGGCTTTGGAGGGAGTATGAGAGAACATCGACGGCTGTTTTAAATGCTTATGTTCTTCCCAAGTTTTATAACTACGTAACTTCGTTAGAGGGAGAATTCAGCAAATTGGGGTTTAAGGGCGTATTCTATATAGTGCTTAGTAATGGTGGTGTCAATACGAGCAGCTTCATAAAGAATTACCCCATCTATACGGTTGAGGGTGGGCCAATATCGGGTGTTTTTGGTGCGGTGGTACTTGGTAAATCCGTTAATGAAAGGAACCTAATAGTGCTCGATGGTGGTAGTACCACGACTAAGGCATCATTGGTTAGGGATTTGAATTACATAACAAGGAGTGACTATTACATAGGTTCAACGAGGTATAGTCCCGGGTATCCGGCAATGATACCAATAATAGAAGTATTCGAGACAGGCATAGGGGGTACTAGCATAGCTTGGATTGATGATGCTGGTCGACTTAGGGTAGGTCCTAGGGCCGCTGGTTCGTATCCAGGCCCTGCATGTTACGGTAGAGGCGGTACCGAACCAACGCTAACCGATGCGTATGTAATAACTGGTTTCTTAAATCCGAGGCAACTACTTGGCGGTGAGCTCAAGATCAATAGGGATTTAGCGTTAAGGACTATGGAGCCATTATCTAAGAAACTTGGGCTAACGATCGAAGAAACAGCCTACGGTATAATTAGATTGGCTAATGAACTAGCGACCAATGTGATTAGGGTTGTATCTGTACAGAGGGGTTATGATCCAAGGGAATTCTCATTACTTGCACATGGAGGTGCTGGCCCGATGTTTGCGCCGTTCATAGCCGAGGAACTTAACATAAGGAGGATAATCGTGCCTTTTATACCGGCTGGCGTATTTAATGCATGGGGTATGCTTAATCTTGACGTTATTCACGATGCAACTGAAACAAGGATAATGAAAATAACAATTAGTGAGAGTGAGGCGGAGCAGGTTTCTAAAATAATTGAGGAGTTGAGGAATAAGATAATAGAGGACTTTAGAAATGAGGGTATTGACGAGACCAAGGTAAGGTTTGAGTATTACATAGACATGAGATATTACGGTCAAGAATATACGCTAAGAATACCAACGAGCTATCCGGTCACCCTCGACGTACTTAAGAGCACGATAAAGGCGTTTGAGGATAGGCATTACTTAGAATATGGATTCAGGCTTGAGGGTAACCCTGTGGAGCTCGTTAATTTCTATGTTAAGGGTACGTATTCGTTACCAAAGCCGGAAGTAAAGCAGGTGGAGCGTACTGGAAGTGTTGATAAGGCATTAATGGAAGAAAGAGAAGTATACATGGGTAATAATAAGGTGATGAGGGTACCCATTTATAGCAAGGAGTTATTACCAACTGATACTACTATACAGGGTCCAGCCATAATTGAGGAAAACACCGCAACAATAATAGTACTTGAAGGTTGGAAGGCTGTAAAGGATAAATATGGAAACATAGTATTAAGTAAATAATCGTGAAACGCCTTTTCCATGTTTAAAATATTGTTAAACTTAATGGATTAGTAAAGATGGCAACGAACTTCCCTATTATTTATCACCTTCGTTTGTGGTTCTTCATTTCTGCATTTATTCATTGCGTATGGACATCTAGGCCAGAATGCACACCCACTAGGTGGGTTAATGGCGCTGGGTACTTCACCACTTATTGTCTTTGGTAATTCACGTACACCCACCTTAGGTACTGAGGATAGAAGGGCCTGCGTGTATGGGTGCAGTGGTTCATTAAATACGTCATCAGCACTTCCATATTCAACGACCTTGCCCAGGTACATAACCGCTACGTAATCTGCGATAAACCTGGCCACCCTGGCATCATGGGTTATGAAAACGTATGTCAATCCCAGCTCCCTCTGTATCTTAACGAGTAGGTTAAGTATCTGTGATTGTATCGATACGTCTAATGCCGATGTTGGCTCGTCAAGAACTACCAACTCAGGTCTTGTGACTATCGCCCTTGCAATAGCAATTCTCTGTCTCTGTCCACCAGATAATTCAATGGGTCGGCGGTTTAAGAAAGATTTATCAAGACCAACCATCTCTAACGCTTCAATAACCATACGCAATATTTCGTTTTTTGGCATGTGCAGCTTAATGAGAGGTTCGGAGACTATGTCTTTTATGGTCATGAACGGGTCGAGTGATGATGATGGGTCTTGAAAAACCATCTGCAGCTTACCTCTGAGTTTGCTTCTCATATATGACTTATCACCTACGTAAGGCACCTCTTCACCATCAACAAGTATTTTTCCGGAGTCAGGTTTTTCAAGCCCAACAATGAGCCTACCTAACGTGGTTTTACCAGAACCACTCTCACCAAGCAATACCAATGTTTTACCTCTGTCTAATCTTAACGATACTCCATTTACGGCACGTATGTATGGTATCTTCCTCCTTAGTATGAAGTCGGCTATGGTCCTTCTACGAGCTAAGTAAGTCTTAGTTACATTATTTATTATTAAAAAGTCACCCATAGAGGAAGCACCTTATGTGTCTACCATTAATCTCTCGCATTATTGGTATCTCTTTAATGCAGATATCCTTGGCATGCGAACATCTCGGCGCAAATGGGCAACCACCGGTCTCTGATGGCACGTATAATCCCTTTATTTCTGATAAATAACCCTCACTCTTACGCTTATTAGGTATGCTGGATATTAATCCCACGGTATATGGGTGCAACGGTTCCTTCAACACATTTAGGGTATCACCTACCTCCATGAAGTAACCTCCGTACATGACCGCTAATCTATCACTAACTACACTGGCTAATGCTATATCGTGGGTTATAAATATTATTGAAGTTTTAATTTCATCAACTAATCTCTTTAATTCATGAAGAACCTGTATCTGTGTTATCACATCTAAAGCAGTGGTGGGTTCATCAGCGATTAAAATCCTTGGCTCTAGAATTAAGGCCATGGCAATCATAACTCTTTGAATCTGGCCACCAGATAGCTGGTGTGGATATTTATAAATAGAAATGTGCGGATCAGAAATATTAACTCTCTTTAGATACTCGATTAATTCCTCATCATCAACATCATCAACCCCAAGCTTAATACCATGTTTTTGCCTTACCTTAGTTACATAAGCCTCAGCCATTTGATCCCTAATCCTAATTAATGGATTAAGACTTGCGAAGGGATCTTGAAAAACCATAAATATACCAACTCCGCGTAAGGGATCCAAGGCCTTTCTTAGATTGGATGTATCAATATCGTTACCTAAAATATTCATCCTCTTAGCATGAACATGGACGTTTTGCGGAAGTAAGCCTGTTAAGGTTAGAGCTAGGGTGGATTTACCGCTACCAGATTCACCAACTATACCTAGTATTTCGCCCTCACTTAACGTGAATGACACATCCCTAACAGCCGGTATATTCCCTTCCGGTGTACGGTATGTTACATAAAGCTCTTCAATATCGAGCGTTAGACCCACTTCTCCTCACCCCCTAGTATGTCCCTTAATCCATCACCAACGAGTGCCGCTGCTACCGCAATTATCAGTATTACGAGTCCTGGCATTAGCGAGTACCACCACCACTTGGGAAAGTATTCTAGGCCCAGCGCAACCATGGACCCCCACTCTGGGTAAGGAGGTTGTTGTCCAAGGCCTAGGAAACTAAGCATTGAGTAAAATAGTATTACGTTGCCTAGGTCCAACGTCGCGTAGGGTAATATCGTGTTTAATGCAGGCCTGATCATATGCCTCCTAATGATGTCAACCTTCGAAAGTCCAGAGAGGAGCGCTGCATCTATGTATTTCATGTTCTTGATCCTAATGGCCTCGGCCCTAAAGAGCCTTGCGTATGATGGCCACCAAACAATTATCATTGCTATCATCGCATAGATATAGCCGTGGCCAAACGTTGCCTCAATAACCATGGCCAGAATCAAGGCAGGGAAAGCTAGGAATAAGTCCGTAAGCCACATATTGAATTCCTCAACCTTACCACCATAAAAACCAGCAAATAAGCCTATGAACCCTCCAATTAGTATACCGCCTCCAACGACGACCAGTGATATTAATGCATCTGATGGTGCCGCGTAAAGAATCCTGCTGAATATATCTCTACCTAAGTCATCAGTACCCATTATGTGCGTTAAGCTAGGCAGTCTCAAAGATTGGGATAGGTGTGGTTGAAATGGATTATAAGGTAATAATATCCATCCTAAGTCTGGCTTACCTATGAACGAACCAATTACTTGAAGTATTCCCTCAATTATGGACCAGGAGTAAAATAATATTAATATAATGAGTCCAAATGCAACGTCAGGCTTCCTCAAAAGCTTAATTAGGATGCCAATGTTTTTACGATATTTTTTCGTATATGTTACTATCAAGCCCATTATGTATCACCCAAGTTTAATCCTAGGATCGATAACAGCATAGAGAACATCGGCTACAAAGTTCGCCAAAACAACCGCTATGCCAATAACAATACTGCAGCCAATGACTGTTGGGTAATCATAGTTGTACAATGCCGTAGTGAGGAGCCATCCAAGCCCTTGATAACTAAATATTGTCTCTATAATTACGGAGCCAGATATCATCCAGCTAAAGACTAAGGCTAATAATGTTATGACGGGTATCATGGAGTTCTTAAGTGCATGTGTATAAATAACCCTCCTCTTCTCGACCCCCCTCATTATTGCAGACCTTATGTAATCGGCATTAAGCGATAAAAGCATTGATGATCTAGTTATTCTAGTTATTATACCAAACGATATTAGGGCCAAGGCGAAGGCCGGCAATATTAAGTGCCTTAAGCTCGAAATGAAGTAAGGCCAATTACTCTCAATTATAGCGTCAATTATTGGAAATCCCGTTATAGGCTTTGGTGAGGGTAATGTAGGGTCAGCCATGAGGTTTGGAGGTAAGAATCCCCATTTATAGGCTATGAATAGTTGTAACAGTAATGCTGCGAGAAATGGTGGCATGCACCAACTTATTAGGTACAGCGCTTTAACGGTATAATCACCCCACTCATCTTTATGCTCAGCTGCAAAGGCGCCTGAGAAAATCCCTATAAGGCCGGTTAGTATCATTGCGACGAAGATTAATTGCAGCGTCCTAGGCAAGTAGGTAGCTATTAGCTCGCTCACAGGTTGCTTAAAGAATGGCGATATGCCAAAGTTAAATGTCAATGAAGATATTAAGTAATAATATAGTTGTACATAAAGTGGTTGATTTAGGTGATATTCCCCAATTATTGCTTGAACAACAGATGGCGCTGCGTGAGGACCGGCCCAGACATATGCTGGATTTGGTGCAAGAACGTGTGATAGAAGGAAGGTAAGCACGATTATGCCCAGTATTAGGAAAAAGGCCCTTATTGCCCTATTGATGATGTACGTCCAGATCGACATTCTTCAAGGGAAATAAAGGATTTTATAATTTTTAAGTATTTCTCGCTAGATATTGATTTAATTCTTATGAACATGCAGTTGTGTTATAGTACATTAATGCAAAGTAGTAACCAAGAACTCCTGGATTCCAGTAAACTCCATTCACATAACAGCTTTGAACCCAGTACTGCTTAATGGCGTAAAGCCATATATCAGGCGCTTGCTGGTAAGTAATGTTATAGACCTGCGCGACATATTGAGTCATTAAGGTTTCATTAGTGATAGATGGCAATACATCTGTTAATTGATTGACTATAGTGTTATTAAAGCAAGATACGTCACCTGCTATACCACTATACATGGCGTTGGTCTGCACGACAAGGTCTTGATATATTGAGTCAGGCCAGCTTGGATACCAATACCAGATGAGCATTTCGGGGTATGTTGGCGCTGTACATGATTGAGATATTAGGTATTCTTCCTGCTGTGTCGTTACAGGGTTTAGTGTTAATTGAACACCTATTTGTGACAGCATTATCTGGACCTCCTGGGCTATTTTCACTTGGGCTGGGTCATCAGAGACGTAGGTTAACGTGAGTGACAACGGTTGCCCGTTCGGGTTTATCACAGTGCCATTGGGTAATGTTAGCTTGAAGCCTAGGCTCTTGAGTATTTGTATTGATAGGGCTGGGTCATAATTGTAGGGCGGTAAGTTACTGGGGTTGTAGAACGGCATTTCTGGGCTTATTGGCCCTACGTATAGTTCTCCAACGCTTGGGGCGACAGTATCTATGATCTCTGTGTAGTTAATTGCGTGGACTAAAGCAACTCTCACGGCGGTTATGTTAAGCGGGTATTTCTCTGTGTCAAGTGTAATCATCAAGAATAACCATGTGGGGGCACTTGGTGGCTCGATGACAACCCTTAGACATGGATTTTGCCCCAACGATGGTAAATAAAGCGGTGGCAATGCCGGTAAGGTGAGCGGGCCCATTAACTGAGCCTTACCACTATCAAGCATTTCAATTACTTGATCAGCAGATGATGTATACTCAAGTATCACGGTCTTTATCTTAGGTGGCGTTAGCATGGGATTTGTCTCGTTGGGTGGTAACTTAGCGGCCCAGTAATTCGAATTAGTCTGAAGTACAACCATTTGTCCAGGAACCCATTGAACCACTTGGTAGGGCCCAGTGCCCATGGTGTGCGTGTTCATATATGTATTTTGTTGATTAGGTACGACACCACCATTCTGATCAACAAAGACTGGATCAACGGCAGATGCTGGATACTCCGCTAGGTCCTGTAAGAAGAACATGTATGGCTGTATTAATTTAAACTCCAGTGCGTATGGACCTAAAACAATAACTGCCTGATTAGGATAGCTCATTACCTTCTCTATAGTTTCGTTGTGGACATTGAAATTACTTAGTATGTTTGCTAAGCCGTATGCGCATAGGGTCTTGTTCGTTATGAAGCTTGGGTTATTCGTTGCGTAGGCAATGGCGTGGCAGACTCCCCAGGGTATTGCGTAGCCGATTATTGATGCCTCAGTGCCGTTATACAGGATGTTTGTGAAGAAACTGGCGTCGACCTGGTTCATAAGTATTACCCTATATATACTGAACCAGAAGGTTGTTGCGTTAACCGGGTCGCCATTAGCGAAATAAACGCCATGCCTTATGTAAAAGATGTAGGTGGTGTAATTAGGAGCCACCCACCAGGAGCTAGCTATTATAGGTACGAACTGAGTTACACCTGGGCTTATCACATTAAATGTTATGAGCCCTTGATAAACATTGATCATTATCTCGTCCTCACCAGCATAGAAGCCTGTCGCCGGATCCACAGAATTTGGTGGTTCATTCTCTATGGAAACAATGACGCTCGTGTTAGATGGGAGTGGGCATTTCGTTACGGTAGTGGTTACATTAGTCGTTGGGGTAATTACTGTCGGTTTAGTTATGGGCTTTTTAGCCGTTGATACATAGTAATAGGCGCCGGTCACCACTGCTATTATAACTATGATTGCGATAATTACATATACTATTTTATTTATACCGATATTTTGTGTCTTCATTAAGCAAATAAAATATATCGATATTTTTAAGTATTTACCCAATTATAAATATTTGATGCTAGATAAAATTTAAAATCAATACATAAATGCAGATACACCAGACTAATTATGCCTGTACTTAATACTAAAGAGGACATAGTAAATTTAGTAATTGGTGCCACGACCCTGGGCACAGGCGGTGGTGGTGATCCTAATGAGGGCTTGAGATTATTGCAAGGCGTACTTGACATGGGTAAGTCAATAAGAATAGTTGATACAAATGAGGTTTCCGATACGGGATTGCTTGCTGTGCCGTATTACGTAGGTACTGTTGCGCCCAACGCCACCCTAAAGAAGCCCAGTAGGATTAAGGATCCCATATACACGGCCTATAGTGAGTATAAGAGGTTTCTCAATAACGATATTTCGGGCTTTGTGGCAACGGAGATGGGTGGTGGAAATACGGCTGTTGCTATATACATAGCGTCTATTCTCGATAAGCCTGTGTTTGATGGTGACATGATTGGTCGCGCAGCGCCAGAGCTTCTCCAAAGTACTGCCAATATTGTGGGTATACCGCTTTACCCAGCCATTGTTGTTAGTGAGACTGGTAATGTGGTTATTATTAAGGAGTATAGTGATTTAGATGATTACGAGACTATTGCGAGGTACATATCAGTACTTGCGGGTAAGCATGCCGTGGTCATAGACACGCCCATGACGAGACAGCAAGCTGAGAGAGCGGTGGTTAAGGGCACATTGTCACTAGCCTTAAGGCTAGGTAAGACAATACGTGAGACAGTTAGAAGCGGTGGTGATGTGGCTTTAGCGGTTGCTAAAACATTGGATGGTTGGGTTATCTTTCGTGGGATTGTTGATAGGTATGATTGGAGGAATGAGGGTGGGTTCCTAATAGGTGACTTGATAGTGAGGGGGACCGGCAAGTGGAGTGGTATGGTGTTTAGGTCATGGATTAAGAATGAGCATATAATAGCCTTCGTAAACGATAAACCAATAGTCATGCCTCCAGACTTAATAATAGCTGTTGATCATGAGGGACCTGTGACAAACGACAAAGTAAGTGCGGGTAATGAGATTTCAATAGTAGCGGCTAAGGCACCTAGTATATGGCGTAGTGAGAAAGGTCTTGCGTTATTTGGCCCCCGTCACTTTGGTTTTAACTATGACTATGTGACTGTCGAAAAGTTAGTGAGGACTTATGAGGTGGTTGAGCATGGATAATTTCCTACTAATTACCGCGTCGTATAAGTTAGTTAAAGATATCCTTAAAGTAAGTGATGGTGAGGAGGTTATCGTAACCACGGATACGGGTAGCGACTTCCAGGTGGCACTATCCATAGCTCAAGCCAGTATGGCGTTAAATGCAAAGCCGCTGATTGTATTGCGTAATGAGGCGCCGGTGGTTGGTAAGGCCATGGATAAGTACATACCCGTTAACTCTCTCTCAGCAGTACTTAGTACCGCAGATGTTTGGATAGCCCTTGACAGATCATATCTAGTCTACTCAACACCGTACGAAAGGGCCATGAGCGTCGGTAAGGTTAGGTACATTGAATTATCGGGGTTTAATAGTGACATGATGGTTAGGTTGATAGGCAATGTAAATGTGCAATTACTCTATGAATTCCAGAGAAGACTAGCAAAGATAACGAGCAAAGTTAAGAAAATAAGAATTGTGACAGAGTTAGGGACCAACATAGAGTTTGAGAATGACCCACAAAGACCTGTGCTTACTGAGGGTGAGGTTAATGGACCTGGGGAGTACATGCTTTTTGGGCAAGTGGATTGGGCACCCATTGAGGAGAGTGTTAATGGTACCGTAGTTATCGATGGTACTATCTGGCCACCCATAGGTCCATTAAAATCACCCGTAAAGTTAAGGATAAGGGATGGTAGAATCATGGAAATGAGTGGAGGTCCTGAAGCTAAAGTTCTTGAGAGGTGGCTTAGGGACTTAAATGATGATAAGATGTTCATGGTGGCCCACGTGACTTACGGCTGCCATCCCTATGCAAAGTTAAGTGGTAATATCGTTGAAGATGAGAGAGTTTGGGGCTCCATTGTGTGGGGTTTTGGAAGTCAATCATCTACGTTTAAAGGGAAGATAGGACTGGCGAGTTCGCATGTCGATGCTGTAATGCTCAATGCCACGATATATGGGGATGACCAAGTCATTGTTAAAGATGGGGAGTTCGTTCGTGAGGAATTACAGGACTTAGCCAGGCAATTAAAGGGTGCATAGAGTTACGACGTAGTATTTTACATCTCTGTTCCTTAAATACCAATTCCTAATTACTTTCTGCCTTTCGAATTCGTTGATGATTGACCTCATTATTAGTTACTCTCGCTGTGGTGGTAGTGAGACACTGCTTAGTCGACAAATCATGCGTCTCGAAATTAATGTATTGGTGATTAACTAGTTACTCCTATAGTTAGGATGTGAACTGGAGGTCTCACTTTGTGATTAACTCGAGTAAATACTTCGTTGTTTTGCTCAGCGCTACCTCGGTCTCGCCTACCCCGTTTCCACATGCGTACCTAACCTTCACTGTCTTGGGCTTGTTGCTCATTAGAATGTACGTGATCCTGTACCTCGGCCTGGTTAGGTCGTTACTCAATGCCCTCACTTGTTTTATGGCTTTGACTTACTTGTCCATTATTTCGATGTAGTAGTCGCCTTCGTACTCCATGTTTAGCACTGCAGCATAGATTGGCTGTGTGGGTCTTGAGTACTCCCTGTGTAGTATCACGTCTTTCATTGCCTTCATTGCTAATTGCCCTGGCTTTTATGATCTAGACGCAGGGGTTATTTTCAATGTTCATGTGTGGATTTGCTGTGGTTATGGGGTGTGGTGGTTGGGGTAATCTTTACAAAGGTTTGTGGCGGTGATTAGTCGATGCAGGGAGTTGTTAAGGCTAGTGGGTTGGATGAGTTGAGGCGTGAGCTGGAGGGTTTGGGTGTTTCTCTGCCTTACGTGGGTGTTGTCGGTGGTAGTGGGCTTTATGAGGCTGGTTTCTTTAGTGAGTTTTTTGAGGTTCAGTTGCATACGCCGTATGGCTTGCCTAGTGATAATGTTGTTGTTGGTAGGGTTGGTAATGAGTGGGTTGCGTTTTTGCCTAGGCATGGCCGTGGTCATAGGTATCCGCCGCATAGGATTCCGTATAGGGCCAATGCGTGGGCTTTGTGGGCTCTTGGTGTTAGGGTTGTGATTAGTGTTAGTGCTGTTGGTAGTCTTAGGCAGGACTTTGCGCCTGGTGATTTTGTGATCCCTGACCAGTTCTTTGATGCTACTAGGGGTAGGGAGTACACGTTCTTTGATGGTCCTAGGACTTGCCATGTGCAGATTGGTCTTGAGCCGTTTAACTCCGTCGTTAATCAATTGCTCTATGAGGAGGCTAGTAGGGTTAATAGGACTCACCTTGGTGGTTGTTATGTGTGTATTGAGGGTCCGAGGTTTAGTACTAAGGCTGAGTCCAGGGTTTGGAGGGATGTATATGGCTGTGACATAATTGGTATGACATTGGTCCCGGAGATAAACCTTGTGCGTG
>JAGDXB010000090.1 GCA_023256215.1 Vulcanisaeta sp.
GAAATGGCAAAGAAAATAAACGAACTAATAAACAAATGGAAAGAAAAAATAGAAAGCACCTAGAAAATAGCCAAACAAAATGATTATACATGAATAATGTATTAATACGCACCATAGATTCATTAAAAGCATATTAAATTCATAATTTTTCACAATTGCCTTTACTTCGCCGTATTAGCTATATTATGACGCTTTTCTAGCGTTGTACTTATATTCTATTCCTCTTACAGTTTCTAACACCCATTTCCTTTGGAATTCTATGAAGGTTACACATTCAAGATCCTCGCACTTATCGTTATCTACGTAGGCAATGCATATTAAATGTCGATCAGCGAATTTAGATGCCCAATCAATTTCATTTGCAGTAAATGATAAAGGTTCGTCTTTTCTCATGATCCACTTACCCTTAACTTCCACGGTATATAATGTGCCATTTTTCTCAACAACTAGGTCAAATGGGCGAGGAGTACTTCTATAACCCTCCTTGATAACATATCCATTTTTCTTCAGCCAATCCTCAACGCATCTCGCAGCAGCAAGCTCCGTCCTTTCTCTATTTATACTCCTATGCACCTCATCCCATACAAATGATTCAAAACCCCCCGCAGGAATTACCCCGCTACGTATAACCCGCGCCCTCCTAATTAGGGTTATTTTATAACTTGGATTTTCTATTGGAAGATACTTGACAAGCACATCAAGATATTTCTTGAGGTGCATCCATAATTCTAGCTGCACCTTTCGAAATATTAAATCTCTTTCATCCTCTTTAATGTCACCACTTTCCTCCTCAACAGAATCCCAATCAACACCACCCTCCCTAACTAAGACCTCCTGCACAGTCCTACTTCTGCTTAATGGTGTTGATAAACGCATTAGGATTTTCTCCTTATAGGCGGTAAGTCCCTGCTTACCTATTACGTATGTTACATCAACAATATAATAACCACCACCAGCCTCAATTGTGGTGTTAAATGGATATCCAAGCTTAACTCTTAATCCTTCATCAATGAGGTATTTCGGCTTCCACCTTATTTTCTCCTTCTCTCTCAATATAGCCTCAATCTTTGATCGCAGTTCCTCAAGACGCCTAGAAGTTATTGTCTCATAAACATCAGGTCCACGTAGGAAAATTGATGAACCAATGTTAATGATTTTTCTAATGCCCTCCTCCCCGACCTCGTATATCTCGAATTCACCGTAACTCTGTGGCGGCAATGCCCTAAGGGATATTGAATAGAGTTTTTCAAATAAGTCCAGGTACATCGTGTACTCATCACGATCTAAATTGGTTTTAAGTACCATATCAATGACAAGCACATCCTCGGCCTTTTGTCCAAAACGCCAAATTCTACCAACCCTCTGAATATGCTTTGTAGGACTCCATACAACCTCATAATTCACCACAACATTAAACATCTGTAAATTTACACCCTCTGACATTATGTCAGTCGATATGAAGATAGCCGTAGGATATTTCTGTGTAAGAAGAAATGCAGCAATATTAACATCAATTCTATCCCTGGCCTTAGACGTCGCATACATAACACCAATCTCTCCGCAATCTGCCCTGGCATACCCATCTCCAGACTCAATTATTTTGCAATCCTTAGTGAGTGATTGAAACAAATACTCCGCCGTTGTAGCATACTCAGTAAAAACAAGAATCTTCTTACCACGCAACTTATTCCTTATAAGTCTATTCAGGGCCTCAAGCTTTCTATCAGCCGCGCTACCATACTTACTAGCTAAATCCTCTATTTCCCTCCAACCCGCAATATTTCCAAGGCATGTATCAAGCTCACCCTCCTCAAGCATCTCCTCATCGCATTTACCACCAACCACTACCCTTAAAGTCTTCAGTAAAGAAGCTGGACTGGACATGGCTCTCTTTTCCACGACAACCCTCACTATTGGTTCTATATTACGGTTCTTGAGAATATTAAGTATTGAAGAAAGGGCTATTGATTCATCTCTAGAGGCCTTTACCTGGACAATCCAATACTTCAGCGTTGGAAATATCTTTCTACCTTCATACTCCTCTACATCCTTCTTCTCACGCCTAACCACAACACCACCAACTAAACCAGTAAGGAATCTGTAATCCTCATCATCACCCGTATGCGGCGTCGCGGTAAGCAAAAGGCAACCACCTGCCCTCATGCAAAGGTGAGAGAGTCTCTCCCTTTGTGTGCCAAGTCTTATCTTATGAGCCTCATCAATAACAACGAGATCCCACTGTAACTTATCTAAAGAATCCATGTAATTCGGCATTTTAGCCCTATCGAGAGTTATCAAATAGACCCTATGACCGATGGGAAATTCTGGCGACTCAACTATGTAATGCGGAATCTCGAAATTCTCCATTTCAGTAGACCACTGCTCTAGGACGGCACGCGGCACTATAACAAGCACGTGATTCACACGACCAAACTCCATCAAAACTCTTATCAAGAGCAA
Source organism: Vulcanisaeta sp. (assembly GCA_023256215.1). Lineage (GTDB taxonomy): Archaea > Thermoproteota > Thermoprotei > Thermoproteales > Thermocladiaceae > Vulcanisaeta. The sequence goes on from JAGDXB010000090.1 coordinate 2,461, forward strand.
CGCCTGTATTGTCTTACCTAAACCAACATCATCAGCCAGAAGCAACCTTGGTCTCTCCATCCAAATAACATCAGAAACAAAGTCCAGTTGATGCTTATACAAATCCTTACCCGCAGACCTCAATAATTCAATTAATGAAACCATTATGGTAACACCCTACGATAATTCGCAATAATCCTTGAGAACACATCCGTAAGTCTCTTACAATTACTATTACTTACCTTACAAAGCCAAAACCTATACATAAATGTCTCTGAGAGAGCCACAACCTCATGAAGCCTTAAATAAGACGCCAATGCCTCGGCGTCCTTGGACGATAAACCGCCACGCCTAGCCAATAGATAAATAAGCACTCTCTCAAAGGGAATCATATCCCTGAAATAAGCCTCATCTCCATTAAGAACAACATGTTCTCCCAATTCCCACGGCCACAACCGCTCCATTAACCTCACTACTTCATCAAAGGGCACACCAACCTCAAATTTACCTTCATTTAGTACAATGATCACACCTCTACGTCCCCTTCTTATTAACATTCAGTCTCCCTTTCAATAGTATATTGAAAACTGTATCCCTTAAAATACTCCACCATAGCATCATTAACAAGAACCGCCTTATGAAACTCTACAGTAGCGTATATTGACGGAGAAATATCCCTCAACGCCCTCAAAAGACGCAAGGCACTATTAACCTTATCTGGGCTAGAAACTTCGAATTCAGCAGTTAAATTGATAGTAACATCGCTGACATTTTGATTCGCACTTAGCTTAAACTTAAAATTATAACCATGAGGAACCAGTCTCTGTAAATACTGTAACAACTTATCAGCAGCATCTATACTCGTAACTCCAATACCCCTAAGCATATCATTAGCAGATATTGAATAGGTAGTAATGGACCTTATGCATTTACCCTTAACCTTCACAACAATACTCCTTATATCCTTACTTCCATCATCAAACATGGCCTCTAACTCAAGCTTATAATCACCTGGCTCCCTAGGCACCTCAATTTCAAGACGATAACTTGTTCCGTTAACCATAACCTCATTCTCAGCATCACCAATGCGGTAAATAACAGATTTCATATTATCACTTGCAGAAACCTCAATAAGTACCTTAGACCCAGGATTTCTCTCAACTATGTATGTAGATATACCATCAATCTTAACATCAATGGATTTACTAACAATCTCCTCTTCAATACGTCCCTCATTTAAATATATCCAATCGTTCCTTGATGAAAGTAAATCAACTACGTACTTTTTAACCTCCTCACCACTTGGTCTCCTATAGACAATATAGTACCTTCTCGAACCACTTGATTGCCTTGCCAATTGCTTAAGGAAGAACTCCACAGCCCACTCAACAGGGCCTTTATGCCATATGAATGGGGCGACTCCAACATCCTTACCGAGCTGAGGAACCCTACAACCATCCTTAGAGAGCCATACAACTTCTCCAGAGGTCTCGAAAATACAGCGGCAACCAGTACAGTAATCCCTAATTCTATCCTTAAATTCATCAAAGGAAATAGGTGCAGATGGAAAGCTCTCATTATAAAGATATAAGCTCCATAAATCACCAATTCTCTTAAACTCATTCCATTCAATTAAATTACCCTCGAATATCTGTTCAACTATACGTTCAATAATATCATTCTTTGACCTAGCAATATCTGCCAGAAAATCATCTAATCTCTTTACATCTCTTCTATCCTTAAATCCAACAATTACGTTCCTGAGCCATAAATTAACAACCTGTTTTAACAGAATTGTAATACGTTCCTTCCATTGGGCAAGACGAACCCTCAGCAACTCCTCCATTTCCCTCCTCAGTCTCTCATCGCCCTCAATGGTAAGCAAATCAGGGAAGTAATTGTATAGGTTTTCATTAACCTCATCAATAGCCTTAATTATCCGGCCCAGGTAATCAACGGCGTCCTTAACATACTTAACGCTCGTAAACCTACCAAGAACCTCCTTAATCTCACGTGGCGTCTCAACACTATCATCTCTCCTAATCATAATAAGATTATTCCTCCTCTTACTAACACCAAAGTCCAGTAAATCAATGGCCAGTATAGAGTCATCACTATCCTCAAGAATCTTCTGCCACTCATCCTTACTGGAGATTATACGAACCTTACCAAATGACTTAGGCCCACCGACACCTGAGACGTAGACTGCGGAGAAAGCACCAGACCTCTCCCTAACCAATGAAGCAACTTCATCAGTGACAACCTGCATACTATCCTCCACAGAGAACTTAAGCATAGCATCCCTAATGGCATCAGTCTCATCACGAATATACCAATAAATATACTTATTACCAAGCCTAGCCACATGCAGACCAGCCTCGGTTATATCCTGTATTGCAGCCTTAACATCAAGAGGTCTAACATCCAACCCATTAAAACTACCAAGAACTAAATCATCCTCAGATGGGTATAGGATAGAGGATGGCATTAATCTGGCGAGGAACGTGGACAGGAAAATATGCCTAAGCACGGATATAACAACATTACCTAGCTTCTTCTCCTCAATCCTCCTCTTATCCTCCTCATAAAACCTCACCAATGTATCCCAATAAGCAGCAAAATAGCCGCCAATTACAATTAAATTACGCGGCTCAGGTAAATGAATAAAAGTAACTAACTCACCTTCCCTGGCCTTCACATAAGCTATTGCAAGAGTCCTAAGTAGCTCCCTAGTCAATTGAACATGAGTAAGCTCAACAATAGACTCCTCACCGAGACTGAGTACTATATCAAGGAAAACAGGATTAAACGGATAAGTATCCCTAAGTCTCCTCTCAAAATCCCTATACTCATTATCATTGACGGTTTCCTTAAGCGAGGACAAATCAACGCTCCTCGGCGTTAACCCACTCCACCTCCTAAAGACCTCCACAATGTTCCTCACAGTATCCAACTCCACAATAATCGGACCAACACGCCTAACAGCATCCAAAGCCCTTGAAGGCTGTAACTCAGGCCTCTCACCGGGAAACAACGAAAAGGACACAAATAAGTAAGCACCAGGCACCTCTTTGACAACTTCAGAGAGCATTTGGATCCAGGGAACAAAACCAGAATCCTTACTCTCAAAATACTGAGTCTCATCAAAAACAAGCACGATTGGCGCCCTACTGCTCAGGAAAGCCCTCAACTCATTCTTATCACTTATTCTCCTAATCGTTGCCGCAAGATCGCCGAGAGAGTACTGACCGTGAAAAACCACAACCTCAGGCACTCTACTAATGGTAGGTGTATTGACTTTCAAGCCATACTTCCCAAGCTCCTTACTAACACATTCACCATTGCCACTACACTGCCTATAAAGGGCAATGACATGAAGAAGTAGGGCAAGGAAGTGGGACTTACCCGAACCCAACAAGGCGGGTAACGCATAAGCCTCGGGTTCATTTCTTGATATTTTTCCAAGGAAATCCTCAAGGTAATGCCTAAAGGCTGGCGTTACATAGGTTATACTAAAGAACTGATCAGGCACGCAATACGGCCTATGCAACTCCGGTGGTTGCTCATTATGGAATAGTGCCCTATATACAACATAAACATCAACGGCCGGACTAATCCTGCCCTCAGCCAATAATCTTAAATTATCAGTCACCATCACTGCCACCACTCAGCACCAACTATTACCCTGGCAGTCTTAATATCAACATCATCCTCATCAAGAATACCAACCTTACCCAACTCAATGAGGGCTCTAGCGAAATTCATAGCCCCACGCCTAACATCCGCATTACAGGCCACAGGAACCTTAGCCAGGGCATTCAACTGCAACTGCCTAAAGCAATCAAGCACGAGAGATCTACCACGTTGATAATGATAAACACGCCTAACCTCATCAACAGTCTCCCTACGGGGCGCCAACACCTCGAAGGTCTTACGCTTAGCCACCTTGGGACCACCTGTTTCAACTTCAGTTAAAAGCCCATATTTAACCATTTCAACGTGATTAAGGCCAACAGCCCTCTCAACGTGAGACAAATCATCGCTATTCACATAACCACTCTCACTCTCCACAATCCTAAGGGCAAGGTACGCCAAGGCAACCCTATCATGAATCTCAACACCAACTCTCCTCAGGAGAGCCTCAAAGGCGAGAGTAACAGCATAATTCATTAAGCCCTTGGCATCAAGTTCAATACCACCAACCTTCACAGGGTAGTGGGAAGTTAGGTATTCGAGGGCTGTCATGTATGAGTAAACCCAGAGGGTATGCCCCTCAAAACCACCGGCAACCTTAAGCCTATCATTAACCCTACCAACAATCTCAACTAAAGCCTTCTCTCCAACGGCATCTAGATCAAGAGGATTATTACCAATTCTCCTCTTCCAAACCGAAACATAGCCACCAAGGACTGAAGCCTTACCCCTAGCTACAACACTCTCCTCACTCTCAGTGGCGACTGGGAACGCCGTAACCAGCTCAAGACCATTGACATGCCACAAGGCATCAACAAGGGCCTCCCAGGACTCAGGCTTCTTAGCCACATAATAAACAACGAGCAAACCATCATCCCTCAAGAAACGCAACACATTACTAAACGCCCTAGCCAACAAATCCCTAAACGAAACACTCATCCTAAAATACTCAAAGCGCCCCCCACTCTCAGAAACCTCCCTAGGAGCAAAAACCTGCCACTGAGTCGGAACCTCAACACCAAACTCATCAAAGAAAGCCTCGCTCAGAAACCTAGGCCTAAGTGAAATGCCATCGCTATCGCTAAGGGCCCTCTTCAACCAAACGTAGTAGAAGTCACTAAGCTCGGCGTAAGGAACATCATCGGCATAAGGCGGGTCCG
>JAGDXB010000131.1 GCA_023256215.1 Vulcanisaeta sp.
AAGTTAGATAGAGTTCAGCGAAAGTTTTGGTTCACTCACCGGTTTTGGTTGAACCACGTCGAAATAATGGACAGGGGCGTTTACGTCTTAGTGAGTGATGAATCTAAGGCGGTGAGGATAAGGTACGCATGCGGAGACGAAGTTTATGAAGCCGAGGTAACGCTGAGCAAGGCAATGAGGTACATAACCGAGTTATCCATGGGTGAGGCCCAGGGACTCTCCCAAACCCCTAAAATCAACCGAGGGCACCATCAAGAATCGCCTCAACACCCCAATAAACCACACAACACAAACAACCACACACCGACTCAAAAATTCACCAGCAAACACCTATAGAGACTGCACGAACAAAATTTTAGGGTAGAGGTACACCACCATGATAATACACACCTCACCAATAATCTTTAACACCTAGGGGCGTGACTGGGGATGGTGATGGGACGAGGTGAACCTCTATGTCAGGTATGTCCATGGTCGTTGGTAAACCATAATCACCCAGGCTAAGCGTCAACAAATTGCCATCCTCATCATACCTATAGGCCTCATAGAGAGCTACGGAAATACCTATGGCAGTACCACCCATGACCTGCTCCTTGACTAACTCCTCATCAATGACGTTTCCAGGGTCTAGATAAACCACATGCTTTATGGGCCTCAACCTACCATCCTCGTACCTAACAACAGCTATGTCACAGGCAAAGGGATACGCCAAGAACCTACCTATCTTCGCCTCAGCTGTGTATGTGTAGGTAACCTCCTCCTCACCAAGCTCAAAGATACTAACCCTCCTACCATCACGAGACCTGAAGTAGCCCTTCTCATAAGCCACATCACCACCAAGAATCCTAACGGCCTTATTATACAACCTAGCCCTCAGCTCCTCGACAGCGCCCAACACAGCGCCGGCTGTGAACACGGCCATACGGCTACCACCAGGTCCAAAGGCCTCAGGGCTTTCATCGCTCGGTAAGTACTCATACGTCACCCAATCAATAGGTATATCAAGTAGCTGCGAGACAAGTTTAACCGCGGTATGTTCATTGCCCTGACCCTCACCGCCAAACCCAAGACCAACAACCACCTTACCACCCTTAATCCTCAACTTAATGCCCTCCGTACCCTCTGGCGTTGATGGGTCCGTAGATACTGCAATACCAACACCTGTATCCTCATCCCTCAATGAGAAGATGTCACTCCTAGACAGGGCCAGTTCTAATAAACCCTTTGGATTCCCTGAGTCATAATACGCATATGGCGCTTCGTATGGGAAAGAATCAATTAAATTCCTCTTCCTAACCTCAGCTCTATCCATACCCAACTCATCAGCTATTGCGTCCATCACACGCTCAAGAGCCCAGGTATGTGGAGGAGTCCCAGCACCACGAAACGCACCCGCGGGGTTCTTATTGGTGGCTACCACGGTTACGTTATACCTGAGATTCCTTATCTTGTATGGGCCGGCCAATATGCCTATAGGCTTAAATGCCTGCCCACTACTCCTACTTGCACCGGCGTCCTCCCAAATACTGATGTCTAAACCCTTAACAACACCGTCAGATCCAAAGTACGCCTTGATCCTGAACCTCCTCTCAGGACCACTTGAGTTAGATGCCAATAAATGCTCAACCCTACTCTCAACCCACTTAATAGGTGTCTTGAACTTATACGCAGCATATGCTAAAACCACTAGGTACCTAACAAGGGAGAACTTAGAACCGAAACTACCGCCATGCCTCACCGGAACATGCTTAATGGGTATGCCCAACGCCCTCTCAATCTCAGAAACTATCGCCTTACCGCCCTGCAGGTTAGAAATTATGGTAACACCACCACCCTCTGGGTATGCTATCCCCGCAAACGTCTCAATAGGATTGCCCGAACTCCTAGACCAATAAAGCTCCAGATCTAATTCCCTCGCACCACTGGGCATTTGCCCATACTCAATCACCTGCGATTGAACAACATTTGTACCCAAATCCTCAAACACCAAGGACTCATTTCTCAATGCGTCATCTATATTACGTACAGGTTTAAGTGGCTCATATTGAACATCAACAAGCTCCGCCAAATCAACAGCCCTATACATATCATCAGCAATAACGAGCGCCACAGGCTCACCCTGGTACCTAACCTTATCCACTGCCAGAGGCATCGTTTCTAAACCAGCACCTTCCCTCTCGCCCGACCCCATCAACTTCGCCACAAGGTCTTTACCCGTAAGCACTAGGGCACCCGCATTGACTGCCTTAGACACGTCTATCCCCATTATCCTGGCATGCGGGTACGGACTTCTAACGAAGACTCCATATTTACCTTTAAACGGGTAATCATCGAGGAAACCGCCCCTACCAATCAGTACGTTTACCACGTCTACTCTTGGCACGTTAATAACGTGCGCAGACATTATTTAAGTGTATTTGGCTTGTATGAATCCACGAAAACTTAGACCTAATACTTAATAAGTACCCGAGCCAAAGATAGGGTGATGCCCATTATAAGGGTTGGTGATAAGGTTCCAAAGCTTGGTAAGAACGTTCTTGTGGCCAGTACGGCATACATAATTGGGGACGTCACAATTGGCGATAACGTTAGTGTCTGGCCCTACGCTGTCATAAGGGGTGATGAGGATAGGGTTGTCATTGGTGATAATACGAGTATACAGGACGGTGTCGTAATCCATATGGATCCAGGTTTTCCTGTCACCATAGGACGAAACGTTACGGTAGGCCATAGGGCCATTGTCCACGGCGCCGTGGTTGAGGATAATGTCGTTATTGGTATGGGTGCAATCCTGCTAAACGGCGCTGTGGTTGGTAGTAATAGCATAGTCGGTGCTGGTGCCGTTGTTACCCAAGGAATGAAGATCCCACCAAACAGCGTGGTAGTTGGTGTGCCTGCAAGGGTTATTAGACAGGTAACGGATTCGGATAGGGAGTATATAGAGCATGAATATAAATCATACCTAAGGCTCATGAAACTATACCTGGAGAATGGAAATCCCATAATCTAAAAATCTGATTTAGTAATGCATATGCAACGTTGCGTATTGCTCATCACCGACGGTATTGATGGGATTACGGGCCCGATAAGGGTGGCATACGCACTTGGTAAGCACCTTATTGGGAACAGGATTAATGTCAAGATTATAACTCCGTACATAAACGCCGAGATCAATAGATCATTAATTAGGGAAGGATTTAATACTCGTAGCTTGGGCAAGGAGACACTGATAGGTGGACAAGTGGGGCATCTATGGATTTGGATTAGGAATTCGTTGTTCATGAACCGTAAAATCATCAATGAAATAACTAACGATAGCGAGTGTATAAGCATAAATTTATCCTTTGAGGTACCAATACCATCCACAATATTTTACACACAGGGATACGTCGGTGAATTACTCAGAGATATAGCCATGGAGTTCCCACTTCATTATAGGATGGCCTATAAACTATCGTCACCCGTAATAAAGATGGCAGATAACACATACAGCAAGGCCCTCCTAGGGTCAAAATACGTAATAGCAAACTCCAGGTACTCAGCATACATGGCAACGGAGAGGGGAGCCCATGTACATGGTATTATCTACCCACCCATCGACACTCGCCTATTTAGACCCGTCAACAACCCCAGCAGTGACTATGTGGTTACGTATGTGGGAAAAGAGACGCAATTTGACGTACTCAGGGCAATAGCAAATACTGGCATTAGGATTATAGCCTTTGGCTCTAAAGTCCCCTGGCTACCTAGGTGGTTCCTTAGGCACAGAAATATTGATTATAGAGGCAGGGTGAGCGACGAGGAACTTGTCAAGCTCTACGCAAACGCTAGGTTCACGGTGTTTCCCTTTACACACGAGCCCTTTGGTTACGTACCTGTGGAATCCATGGCATGCGGCACACCTGTACTCACATACAATAAGCAGGGGCCTGGTGAGACTGTAATCAACAACGAGACTGGCTGGCTTGTTAACACGCCTGAGGAGTTGGTTAAGTTAGCGGAGAGACTGTGGGTGAGTGGGTATCCAGAGACTATGAGAATTAAGGCTAGGGAAAGAGCCTTATTGTTTGATGAGGACGTAATAATTAGTAAGTGGCTTAGTTTAATAATGGAGATAGGGGGTACGTTAGATAAAAGAAATAAATAACATAATTATCGATTCAAATAATGAGTAAACTCGATTTTCACTTCGGCACTGACGGTGTGCGTGGTGTGATCGATGAAGAATTCACAGAGTTCCTAGTGGCTGTTCTGGCCGAGTCCACGATTAGGTACTGGTCAAGTAGGTATGGCTTACGTAAGGTATTCGTTAGCTTTGATGCCAGGAGGAAATCTAGAGACTTTGCGCAGGTCGCGGCCACAGTCGCTGCTAATCATGGGTTGGATGTGGTCATGGTCAGCAAGCCAACACCCACACCTGTGGCTGCCTGGTTCGGCGTTCACTCGGGCTTTGACCTGATTATACAAATCACGGCAAGCCATAACCCACCAATATACAATGGATTCAAGGTAATTAGCAAAATAGGTGCTCCGGCACAGGAGGAGGATACAAACGAGATAGAGAAGCTCTATCAGAGTGAGTGGCAGGATATTACGAAATCGGTAACAAACCTAGAGCTAAAGCCAATACCCACAGTGGACCCAGCACCTGAGTACATAGACTATGTCATCGACAACGTCACAAGGATGTTTAAACCAAGGAGAAAGTTCAGGGTTATTATTGACCCAATATATGCAACATCCATAGGCTACACCAGCGAGATCATGAGAAGGCTCGGAATGGATACTACAGAGATTCATAATCAGTACGACCCAAGCTTTGGAGGCAGGGACCCAAACCCAGAACCCCAAAACATACCTGAGTTGATACAGGAAGTGACAAGTGGTAAGTACGATATTGGCATATCACATGATGGCGACTCAGATAGGATAGCACTCGTTGATAAGAAGCATGGGTACCTAAGCGCTAATGATATACTACCTATAGTTGTTGAGAGGTTGGCATCGGCATCCATGGTAAGGAGGGGCATTGTCAGGACGGTATCGACCACGCACATACTCGATAACATAGCTGCTAAATACGGTTTCAAGGTTGTTGAGGTACCTGTTGGTGTTAAGTACGTGGCTAGAGCAATACTGAGTGGGGAGGCCGATATGGGCGGTGAAGAAAGCGGTGGTCTTGTCTATTCCTGGCACATACCAGATAAGGATGGGATATACACGGCATCCCTAATAATAGCCATGGCCTCAGAGTACGGAGACCTAACAGGCCTAATTAACGATGTCAGGAACAAGTATGGTAGGGCATACTTCAAGAGAGTTGACCTAGATATGAGGAACTCCAAGAAGTTCGTAAATGATAACAAAGACGTACTACTAAACAAATTAAGCGCATTGGGACCCGGCCCAAGGCCCATAACCATTGATGGAGTTAAGGTCGTCTTTAGTGATGGTTCCTGGATCCTAATTAGGGGTAGTGGTACTGAACCTAAGCTAAGGATATACAGCGAGGCCCTTAGTATGGGTAGGGTTGAGGAATTAATAAATAATACAATTAACATCGTTAATCAATTAATGAGACCGCAATAGACAATGTAAAAATCACCGACCCTAACCCTTAATTGTCTTCTCCCTAAGCTCCTGAATAAAACGCTCATCAGCCCTGACAAGAACCTCCGTAAGTAATCTAGCCCCATTCAGTGCATCGTTAATGTTCAATAACTCCACGGGTGAGTGGACGTACCTTGTTGGTATAGATATTGTGGTTGCCGGTATACCATCCCTCCTAAAGGCTATACCCAAAGCATCGGTTGTACCGCCAATCAACACCTCCAGTTGGTAGGGTATTTTCAACTCCTCAGCAACGGATATTAAGAAGTTCGTAAGTTTAGGATGAGCAATGAATACGTTACCCCTACCACCATCCATCACCTTGATTGCAGGGCCCTTACCAATCCTCGTAACAAACTCCCTATCATTAACCCCAGGAACATCAGCCGCTATGGTTGTATCCAGCGCAATCGCAAAGTCTGGATAAACCCTATCAGCGGCGATTTGGGCTCCACGAAGACCAACCTCCTCTTGAACTGTAGCTACGAAGTACACGGTCACTTCACTATCCTTTAATTGCCTCGCAGTCCAGAGCATTACGGCTAAACCGACCCTATCATCAAATGCCTTACCTGTGACTACAGTCTCATTAAGAACCTCGAAACCTCTGTCAAGCACGGCTACAGAACCAACTCTAACGCCCAATTTTTTAACCTCCTCTTCACTCGATGCCCCAATATCTATAAATAAGTCCTTAAGTTCAGGAGCCTCTCTTTCTTTACCAGGTGGCGTGACGTGGGGCGGTCTACTACCAATAACACCTTTGATCTTCTTGCCATCGGTGGTCTTAATAATGACCCTTTGACCAACTAATGTGACCTCGTTCCAGCCACCAATAGCCCTAAACCTCAGGAAACCATTCTTATCAATATTATCGATTAGAAGGCCGATTTCATCCATGTGAGCGGCAACCATTGCCTTCAAATCCCTCCGCCTACCATACCGAATACCAATAACGTTACCCCACCTATCAACTATTAAATCATTGACGTAGGGCTCTAACTCCTTAATAACTAGGTCCCTAACCTCATCCTCAAAGCCCGATGGCCCAAATACCTCACTCAACCTTTTGAGCAGGTCTATGAACTCTTGAGACCCCATCAATGAACATAGACCTAACATATTTATTTAAAGGATAACCCTACCATGGTCTGGCGCCATTTGAGTACGATGTATGGTCACTACGGCATCACGTATGAAGTGCGGGAATCATAGCCGTGAAATATAGGATAAACACTAATGTTATTATTAACGTTGTTATTGAGATTTCACGGAACCTACCGGTGACAAGCTTTGTGAGTGTGTACGTTATAAAGGCAAGGCCGATACCGGTGGCTATGCTGTAGGTAAGTGGTATGCTTATCATGGCCACAAAGGCGGGTATGGACTCGGTCAAATCATTAAAGTTGAGCTTGGGTATTAATGATACAAACATCAAGCCAACCAAGATAAGCACGGGCGCTGTTGCGCAGTCAGGCACCATAACCACTATCGGCCCTAGGGGTAGAAATGCCAGGAATAACAGACCGGTCACCAGCGATGTGAGTCCGGTCCTTCCACCGC
>JAGDXB010000075.1 GCA_023256215.1 Vulcanisaeta sp.
CGTAGGGTTGATCGGCTACGGAACCCGACGAACCGGGTTAGGCCCGGGAGGGAGCAGCCCTAAGTCGGGGTGGGTGCGTTCAGGGGGTTGCCGGTTGGAGAACGGGCCGGCGAAATCCTTGGTTCACTACCTAAGCCAAAACCCAGGGTTGGGTCCCGTCTTTACTTAATTTGATAATTGTTAGGTTGAGCGTAATAGTATCAGTGAGCCGTAAATAAACACTTATTCCTAAAAATTTAATTACCTTTGTCTTACTATGATTGTTCTAATCTATCTTCTTGAGTGCATCAGGATAGTCCTGCTGATTATGTTGGGTAAGGTGGATTGTTTATTGAATTACCTCTTCAATTTCGTAATCAACTGCCTTACTACTTCTAAGTAGTTCCTCCCTTTTAATTACTTCTTCTTTCACGTCTATTCCATAGGCCTTACTTATCATCTTTAGTTTTGTGCTTTTCTCGAGATCGACATCGCCCGTATTCATTAATATGTTGCGGAATTCTACTGTGCCGTTGTTTATTATTGGTTCTACTATACCTGCAACTATTCTTTTGCCATTCCTAATCGCCGTAAATACGACCGTGGTTAGTAATTGTAGGTTGCCAACGTTGACGTTGAGTGGCGGGTTCGTTAATCTTATCAATAGTTCCTCTGGTGTTGATGCATGGAATGTCGTCAGCATCCCGTGGCCAAGGGCTGAGGCTTGAAATAATGCGTGGACCTCCTCACCCCTGACCTCACCGACTATTATGTAGTCTGGCCTATACCTCACGGCTAATTTTACTAGGTCGAACATGTCTATCCTGGATCTCTCATCATCTCCCTCCCTAGTAAACATCCTTACCCAGTGCGGGTGCGGCACCTTTATTTCCGGCGTGTCCTCTATCGTGACTATTTTCGAATAAAGCGGTAGTTTACTAACTATTGCGCTCAGTAACGTTGTTTTACCGCTGCCCATTGGGCCGCTTATCATTATGAAGCCCTTGAGCTCTGCTGTTAGCCATAGGTAGGCGGCGGCGCTTGGCTTAAGCATTCCTAGGTGGATTAACTCCTCGAGTGTCATCGGCCTTGGAGGGAATTTTCTAATGCTGAAGGTCGGCCCTACTGTGATTTCCCCAATGGTGCCCGTGAACCTGTGTCCTTCAGGTAGTATTGTTTCTAGGTATGGTTTCAGCAATGAGATGGATCTAGGTAGTCCCCTCTTGCTCATGTTCATTATGAAGTCCTTGGCCTCAACTTCAGAATTGAATCTTATGTTTGTCATCAACCTAACTCCAGGGTAATCCCTATGTACCACCGTTATTGGGTATAACCAGTTATTTAGTTCTATTTCCTCAATATTAGGGTCTGAAAGCGGCACCGTTATTACTCCATAGCCCCTTAGATCCCTGAGTATGTGATAAAGTACGGCCTCGATTAACTGCTTATTGTTTATGTTCTCTAGGACATTATTCGCGGCATCAATAATCGTGATATTACGCTGCCTCATTATATCAATGGCCTTACTTTTTAATTCAGTGCATTGCTGATCGCACTTGGGTTCCTTCACTATGTAATAGTAAGAATCACCCTTCATTACTATGGACACGGGTATTTTAAAGGTGAAGCCATCTATTTGCACTGGTACTACATAATTGTTCATCAGCCATTAATTCCTCAACAGGAAATATAAGCCACTAAAGTGATTTAAGGGTTTGTTTTATTATGTTGAGGGTTTTTATTGGGCTATGGATATGCTCTCTGAGGCTATCTCCTGACCGCCCTGTGTCTGTCCTTCGATTACTATGATGTATTTATCGCCAGTTATGAATTGTGTTTGTGACGTTCCGACTATGCTTGTTGATTGCCCTGGGTTTAATTCAGTATTTAGTGATTGTTCTAGTATTGGTGTTTGGGAGTTTGGTGGGTATATCGCTATTGATGTTATTGTTATTGGTGTTGTTCCTATGTTCTCTACGGTTACTGAGTATACGTTGCCTGCCAATTGTGGATTTACGATGCTTATTTGTGCTTGTGTGGTTAGTACTGATGTTCTTGATTGGAAGTAGTTGTAGAGCATTATTGCTGCTACTATTACGAAGACTATCATCAGTATTGTGTAGATGGGCCCGCTCAGGTCGCCCTTTTTCTGTCTGTTTATTTTTCTTGTATTATTTTTGTAATACATCGGTATTTTTGTCTCAACTTGATATTTAAGGCAGTATTGGTTAATTAAGACTGCGTTAATACGTAGTTCGTGGTGTTGGTCGTGTATACCATGCAAATTGTTGTGTTTTCTATGCAGAAGATTATACTTACGTTACATTGCGTGTAGGTGGTTTGACTATGTATTATTACGTAGTTTCCAGGCTGTATGTACATGTTATTAGTCGTTAGTGTTGTTATGTCTTTCCCGCTTTCTAGGTATATGCTCCTGATGAGTATTGGTATGCGCCCGTTGTTGTATATGACTAGGTATAGTTGGTTGCTTGTTCCGTTGTTTACTATGACAGCGTCGGGTACATAAATGCTCGCGCTTGCTATATTGCTCATGGAGTTTGCGAGTGCTATGGCCGTGCCTATGTGATTTACCACCGTGAATAGTGTGTATCCTAGGTATATTGATCCAACCAGCAGTATTATCTCTGCTATTAACCTGTCCAGTGCCATCTCATTTGTAATTGTCTCAGTTTGATTAATAAGGAACTATTATGGTCCTTGATGGTAAATATTTTTAAATAGCTCAGTTACGGTTTGCTCAATGAGTAGTGGGTCTGTTGCTGAGACGTGGACTGCAAGGACGTGGGTTGGTAAGTTAGTTAAGGAGGGTAAGGTGAAGTCTATTGATGATCTGTTCAGGCTTAATTTGCCTATTAAGGAGCCTGAGATTGTTGATTTCTTCCTGCCGAACCTCAAGCATGAGGTCGTCAGCATCAACATAGTTCAGAGACAGACTGATGCCGGTGAGGTTAGTCAGTTCCAGGTGGCTGTGGTTATTGGTAATGAGGATGGTTATGTTGGCGTTGGTATGGGCAAGGGTAGGCAGGTTAACCAGGCCATTGAGAAGGCTATTAGGGAGGCCAAGCTAAACATAATCCCTGTCAGGAGGGGTTGTGGCTCATGGCACTGCTCCTGCGACGAGCCGCACAGTGTCCCCTTCAAGGTTGTTGGCAAGTCTGGCAGTGTTAGGGTTATTTTAATACCGGCGCCTAAGGGTGTTGGGCTTGTGGCTGGTGATGCTGCTAAGGTTGTTCTTAGGCTTGCGGGTATTAAGGATGTTTGGTCATACACGTGGGGTGAAACGAGGACGACGCATAACCTTATTAAGGCTACGTATGATGCGTTGAGGAAGACGTACGCCTTCTCAATATAATTTCGTTAAGGCTAAAGTTTAATAATAAATGCCTCTAATGGCTGTCGATTATGCAGGTCCAGGAAAGTCAGCAGACTAGTGGGGGTTTACCGTACACGAGGATAGCCGTGATAAGGCTTAAGGGCTTGGCGGATGCATCGCCAGAGGTCGAGAAGACCCTTGATTTGCTACGGCTGAGGAGGAGGTATGCATGCGTTATAATTGATGAGAGACCCTCCTACCTGGGTATGCTTGATGTGGTTAAGGACTGGGTCACGTGGGGCGAGATAGACGCTGACACCTTAGCTGAGTTGTTAAGGAGGAGGGGTAGATTAATTGGTGATAAGCCGCTTACTGATGATTGGGTTAAGAAATATGGTTGGTCAAGCATTGATGAATTTGCGTTGGCCTATATACTTGGTGAGGTTGGGCAGTTGGCCTGCCCTGAGGATAAGCCATGGCCGAGGGCGGGGAATAAGGTGCTTTGTATACCTAAGCTTAAGCCATTCTTTAGGCTTCATCCACCGTCTGGTGGTCTTAGGAGTGTTAAGAGAGGTTATAATGAGGGTGGTGATTTGGGTTATAGGGGTATTGCGATTAATGAGTTAATACTTAGGATGTTGTGATAAGGATACTATAAAACTTATTAAGGTCTCCAATAAGCAATCGTAGCCATGGTTAGGAGATTTGAGAGGAAGGCTAGGAAGTATAGAGGCTTGAGAACTCATGGATGGGGTAGGGTTGGTCAGCATAGGAAGAGTGGCTCAAGTGGTGGTAGGGGCAATGTTGGTTATCACAAGCATAAGTGGTCATACGTGATGAAGTACGCTGAGGATTCAAGTGGTTATCCATTCTATGGGAAGCATGGTTTTGAGCAACCAAATACAATAGTTGCTGCTAGACTTGGCATTAATGTTGGTGAGTTGGATGCCATGCTCGATGAATTAGTGAGCAAGGGTTTAGTGCAGGTTATTGATGGGAAGTACGTGGTTGACTTGCTTAAACTAGGCTTTAATAAGTTGCTGGGCAGGGGTCGGGTCACAAAGCCGATGATCGTGAAGACGGTTTGGGTTTCCAGGAAGGCAGAGGAGAAGGTGAGGGCTGCAGGCGGCTCTGTAGAGTTGGTTAAGGGTGTGGTGCATGGCTAATAATGAACGCAGGTTCATCGACATTGTGGAGCCCCTACTTCGTTACATGCCCACGGTACCTAGGCCTAAGGAAGCACTCAGCATGGGTTCTAGGCTTCTCTGGACATTCCTTGCCGTAACCGTATACCTATTGATGTCAATAACGCCGCTTTATGGCCTTAATACCAGTGTTCCGTCATTGTTTATATCACCAACAATAGCCGCAATACTGGGCATAAGCTTTGGAACACTTGCCCAACTGGGTATTACACCAATCGTAGTTGCCGGTATAATACTTGAGATACTTGTCTTCTCCGACATGATAAATATAGACCTGGAGGACCCTGAAGATCAGGCAAAGTTCAATGCGTTATTGAAGCTATTGTCCATAGCCCTCGGCCTACTGGAGGCTGTGGCCTTAGTTGTGAGTGGGCAGCTGGTTCCTGTGAATTTACTTGGTGGTGCTTTAATCGTTATACAATTGTTGATAGCTACGGTAATAATAGTGCTCATGGATGACATGATATCCAAGGGTTGGGGCCTTGGTAGCGGCATATCGTTATTCATACTTGTGACCATAGTTAGGCAAATGTTCGCTGAGGCCTTTTCCCCATTCATCCCACAAGGATCTTTAATACCATATGGCGCAATACCCGCCCTCGCCACATCCATTTACTACGCAATAGGCGGTAAACTAAGCTATTTAATGGGTATTCTATACCAGGTAAACTTACCAAGCCTAACTGGGTTAATAGCGACAATAGCCCTGGCATTGATAGTGCTGTACCTAGAGCTTATGGAGGTATCGATACCCGTCGCGATGATCCAGTACAGGGGCTACAGGTTCTCAGTACCTCTAAAGCTTATGTACGTCTCGGTATTACCGATAATATTCACGGCTTACACGGTGTACCTAATTGGTGAGGGATTAACACTGCTCTGGAGTGCGTACAATAGGGCCGATACGAATAGCTTACTTAACTGGATTGCCTGCGCTCATGTGGGCCCTGCTGGCCAGTTACTTCCCTGCCCAAACTCATTGCTTTACTACTTCACGGTTGTGCCAAGGAATATCAATGCCGCCTATATTGCCGTTCACATAGTGATGTATGCTGTATTATCCGTAATATTTGCTATTGTTTGGGTTAACCTAGCTGGGCTTAGTGCGGAGGATCAGGCTAAGTACATAGTCCAGGGCGGCATGCAAATACCTGGGTTTAGGGCTAGCCCTAGGGTTATTGCTAAATTCCTTGATAGGTATGTCAGGATGCTCACAATAGTCAGTGGTCTGATTGTTGGTGTCATAGCAGCCCTTGGAGATATTGCCGGTGTCTTCGGTGGTGGTATTGGCCTGATACTAGTTGTGGAGATAGTAATACAGTATTACTCGTTGGCGTTGCAGGAGCAGTTATTTGAGATTTATCCAGGGCTTAAGAGGCTCATTGGTAAGGAGTGACTCTGAGCGGCTCTTACACGTGAAAAATTTATAAGTAAAGTCATTTATTGTGGGTTTCGTGGGCGGGAGACAAAGAACAAGTCTCTTCATGACTAGTGAAGAGGAGGAGAGGAAGTTAGGTAAGGCTGTTACAGAAACAACAGGTACTCAACAACAGAGCAAGCAGTCCTCCAAGGGTAAGAAGTGATTTTAAATAGTATTAATGATATTTTGGTGTTAAAATGAGAATTACGAGATTAAGGCCCATTATTGATATTGCAATACCCAGCGATTTCCTTGCTGAGGCTCCTGACGATAGGGAGGCCGTGAGGAAGATAGGGTATTTGGGAAGGGGCGCCGCGATATTCCAAGTCAATAAGATTATTATTTACAGACATAGGTTAGCCAGTAATAAGGATAGGACCGACTTCATAATTAAGAATCTCCAATACCTGTCAACACCGCCATACCTCAGAAAGGACCTATTCAAACTAAGTAGGGATCTTAGGTTCGCTGGTTTATTACCACCATTGAAGACGCCTAACCATGCACCTGAGGGTAAGCCGCAGAGGGGTGAGTATAGGGAGGGTGTTGTGGTTAGGTGGGATGGTTACTTTTCAATAGTTAAGGTTGGCGATGGCATTTATGCAAAGGTTCCTAAACCAATGCCGCTGGGCACTAGGGTTCTCGTACAGATTGACGCGCCAACGACGAGGGCTGACACGTATAGGGCGCACATTGTTCCTAGGGATAAATTAAGTATTTATTGGGGCTTTGAGGTGGAACATTCAGATTTAGCATCCCTATTCAATAACTATGAGGGTATAATCCTAACTGGGAAGGAGGGCATTGATATTAAGGACGCCATAGAGAGTATAAGGGAGTTTATGGGTAAGGACAGGATCCTCGTGGTCTTTGGTTCTCCTTACCATGGTGTTGACGAGATACTTAAGGCCGAGAATCTAGAGGACTTATTGCGGAGGTACCCGTTCATAAACTTCATACCTGGTCAGGGGGTCGAGACCGTAAGAACTGAGGAGGCGGTGATAGCGGTATTATCGATACTAAATCTCATTAGGTATCTACGTGGGTCCTTAACATGATTATTTCAGGGAACTAATAATTTTTAAATAGGGTTGTGACTACGTAGGGCTGAACTATGGG